>QIKT01000121.1 GCA_003233095.1 Oceanospirillales bacterium
AACGAAATCTGAGCAGAAACGATATTGACCTCTGAGCTCACTGTCGTGACCTGATCCGGTTCGACATACTGCACGCGGCCTGCATTGTTCGTCAGCACACCAAAGAGAACTTGCATCGACTCGATGCCCTCGACCAGTTCCTCAGGGACAGCATTGGTACCACCGTTGCCGAGATTGAGCCGAAACAGCGAATTAGTGCCCGCCGCATTCGTACCGACATAGAACACCACCGAGCGCACGCTGTAGATTTGTGCCGTATCATCATAAGTGGTTGACCAACCGAGCCCCGCCTGATTGCCGGGCGAAACATTATTTCCTCCACTAATGGTCAGAGTATTACCCGTGGCATTGTTGACTCGCTGGACCAGGTCTCCCCTCATACAGTTGGTGATCAGTAAAATTCCACCGGAAGGGACCAACTCTTCAAGCTCTCGATCAGTCAACGTGCCATTTGTTCCGTCCCCGCGAACCTGAGGCACCGGAGCACACCCGCCATTATTATTCATATTGATGGGCAGAGTGTCATCAGTGCCTGCACTTCCGCACACTGTCAGCCCTGGCACTTGTTCTGCAGATTTTATCAAGAACAGATCTGATCCAGGAACCGACAAGCCTGCAAGCAGATCAGGTAGGGCATTGCCGTTGGTACTGACCCAATTGCCGCCAGCACTGCTGCCCGCAGTCAGGGGATCCGGCAAGTCGTAATTGTCGTCAATACCGGTGGCGTTGAAATTCCAGCCCACAACGGTCTGATCGGGATTGAAGAATTCTGCTTCATAATCTGCTGATGTTGAATCCAGTCTGTTTCGCAGGTCCAACCCTCCAATACAGAAGCTCAGCATTGCGGCCTTGCGCACCTCAGGAGTCATCAAATCGATCGCGTAACGACCCGCTTCCTGAACTCTCGACATGGCCTGCTGCATCCGGTAGGTCTGCGAGGTGCTGTAGAACACCTGGATAACGCCGCCGATGACCAGCACGCCCAACGCCAAAGCAATCATCAGTTCCAACAGACCGAAACCTGACTGGCGAAAAGCTCGATTCCGAAATGGGCTCATATTCTGCTCTCCAGTTCGAACCAGCGCAGGTCGGCGTTGGTTGAATCGTAGCCTGCCGCGGAGGCCGTGTCGTTGGCCGCATTGCCGCGCTGGACTTCATCGGTCCAGCGAATTCTGATCTTGATGACTTCACAAGCGGCAGCATTGCACTGCCAGCTACCGTTGCCGGTATCGGTAATTTCAAGCTCCCCGTTAGGAAAACCGGTCTCGACTCTCTCTTCCCAGCCATCCAGCTGATCGGTTCTCCATCCACCTCGCAACAGGATTTCACGTCGGTTGGTGCGGATCTCGTCGAGAATCTGATAGGCGGTAATCGTGGCCTGAGTCCGGAAATAGGCGTTATTGTTGTTGCGCAGCGAGACACCTTGCATGGCACCCACTCCCAGTAATCCGATGGACAACACAGCAACGGCAACTAACACTTCAATCAGACCAACACCTGCCTGACCTCTGGTTGTCAGGAATGCAGGGGTATGAGTGATTGGCATGACAGTGCTCAACATGGGTTTCTGGTGATGCGAACTGTGCCTGTTCGCGATACTTCGATCAGTCGATTGTTTTCGCCGAAACAGTTTTCTGCTCGTAAGGTGAATTCTAACCCGGAGGCAAGCAGTCCGTTACTGCGAAAGATGATTTCGCCGTCTCCACCGCCATGTAACAAGGTGGCTTGACTGGGTGCCTCATATTCGACGATGACCTCGTCATCAGCATCGGTGAAGACCCCATTGCGGTCGATGTCAACGGTCATGACATAGCCGTCACTCCAGTCGCCTGTGCCCGCCAGAACTTGAACGGGTCGCCCTCTACCAAGTGCCTCGGACTTGCCCAGAGCGATCATCGCAATAATGTCGTTGGCCTGGCTGGAAGTTCGATTGTTTTGCAGGAACTCCCGGAAATTGGGCAGCGCCAGCGCAAGCACGAGTCCGATAATAGTAATCGCGATCATCACCTCGATCAGCGTGAAACCTTGTGCTTTTTTCATCATGGTACCTCTTTTAATGTCTTGCACTGTTCATTTCAAGCGCCAGCCGACGAGCGGTTGACTGGTCTTTCCCAATGGTGGTGTTCGACCGCTTGACCTCGTCACGCTACAGCATACACTGTCTGTCATGAGCGATTCTGGTCCGATCACCCCAGACAACCGCCGCATCTGGCGCGACGGCCTGTGGCAGAATAATGCCGGACTGGTGCAACTGCTGGGATTGTGTCCGCTGCTGGCCGTCTCGTCCACCGTCTCTAGTGCTTTGGGGCTGGCCGCTGCAACGCTGGTCACTCTGCTGGTCTCTTCCACACTCGTCTGTCTGTCTCGCCGCTGGCTGCGGCCCGAAATTCGGATTGCCGTGTTTGTCATGATCATCGCGACCACAGTCAGTTGTATCGAGATGTTGATGCAGGCCTTTGCCTACAGTCTATACCAGACACTCGGCATCTTCGTGCCCCTGATTGTGACCAATTGCGCCATTCTGGGGCGTGCCGAGGCGTTCGCGTCAAGGCATCCACTACGCGCCACGCTGCAGGATGCGCTGGCCACCGGACTCGGCTTCGGGACTCTGCTTCTGGTCATGGGAATGATTCGGGAAGCACTCGGTCACGGCAGTCTGTTTCGACACATGGATCAACTGCTTGGCAGTTGGGCACAGGGACTGACCCTACAGTTCACCAGTCCAGAGACGGGCGGATTTCTACTCGCGCTGTTGCCGCCTGGTGCCTTCCTGATTCTGGGCACTCTGATTGCGTTGAGAAATCGAATCCAACACCGGAGCACAGTGGCCGCCAACAGGCTCCAAACGTCCACAACAGACACATCGACCGCTGAATCATGAATCGACATACCCGGCACGAGTTTTTCTCACGTCTCAAGAACCTGAACCCCAATCCAACCACAGAACTGGCGTATGAATCTGACTTCGAACTGCTGATCGCCGTGGTTCTCTCGGCTCAGGCGACCGATGTCAGTGTGAATAAGGTCACTCGCAGGCTGTATCCCAAAGCCAACACCCCACAAGCGATTGTGGCACTGGGGCTGGAGGAACTGCGCGACACAATACGCACGATTGGGCTGTTCAACGCCAAGGCGCGCAACGTGTACGCGACCTGCAAACAGCTCATCGAGCAACATGGAGGCCAGGTCCCCAACGATCGTGCGTCGCTGGAAGCTCTGCCCGGCGTCGGGCGCAAAACGGCCAATGTTGTTCTGAACACCGCCTTTGGACAGCCCACCATGGCCGTCGACACGCACATTTTCAGAGTATCCAATCGCACCGGGCTGGCCAAGGGCAAGACGCCTCTGGCGGTCGAAAAAGCACTGCTGAAACATGTTCCTGACGTCTTTCTGATCGACGCACATCATTGGTTGATCCTGCATGGCCGATATACCTGCAAGGCTCGCACACCAGATTGTGGGCACTGCGTGGTCCATGATCTGTGTGACTACCGTTCGAAAACTGCTCCTGCACCGGTCCTGAACGAGGATCGGATCAATAGTGAGCCATCCTGACAATTAATTTGAAAGCGATGGACTGACTGGCAGGTCTCCTTCATGACACAGCAAAAACGTGTCACTATTATCCCGGATGTCTTGCAAAATGGTCAAGACGAGCTAAGGTATGAGTTAGTCGGCCATAGTGAAACAGCACCTCGCTGAGTCAGGCTAACATCAAGCACGGCAACCAGCCGTTCATTTTTTTTTGGAGGATCAAATTATGTCGAGCAACGACAACAAGAACTTGTTAAAACCCTTGGGCGCTGCGATCGCAACTGCATTCATCAGCAGTGTCGTACTCTCCGGCGTCGCTTCTGCTGCCGACAACCCGTTTGAACTCAACGATCTTGATTCTGGCTACATGGTTGCTGGTGACAAAGACGCTGAAGGCAAATGTGGCGAAGGCAAGTGCGGCGGCGACAAGGAAGCCGAAGGCTCATGTGGCGGCGACAAAGACGCTGAAGGCTCATGTGGCGGCGACAAACATGCTGAAGGCGCATGCGGCGGCGACAAACATGCCGAAGGCAAATGCGGCGGCGACAAAGATGCTGAAGGCTCATGTGGCGGCGACAAAGATGCTGAAGGCAAATGTGGTGAAGGCAAATGCGGCGGCGCTGCATAATCCTGTCTGACGTCACATGACATCAGCAACACACTATCCGGTACATGGTGCCGGACTCGGACTGCGGCGGGCCCTGCTGGGCCCGCTGCAGGACGCGACGCGACCTGGCCCGGATTTTTGGGAAGTTGCGCCGGAGAACTGGATGAACGTCGGCGGCCGACTTGGCAAGGCCTTCCGCCGCTACACTGATGAGCACCCCATGACTTGTCATGGCTTGTCGCTCTCTCTGGGTGGACCCGAACCGCTTGACGAAACGTTTCTCAGGCGACTGAAACTGTTTCTCAATGACCACCAGATTCGCTGCTACAGCGAACATCTGAGCTACTGCAGCGACGATGGACATCTGTACGACCTGATGCCCATTCCATTCACGGCCGAAGCCATCGCGCACACTGTAGAACGAATTTCCAGGACACAGGACATCCTTGGCCGCCAGATCGCGATCGAGAATGTCTCCTACTACGCCTCACCTGGCAGCGACATGCCGGAAATCGAATTCCTGACGACCATTCTCGAACAGGCCGACTGCCTGTTGCTATTGGACGTCAACAACATTTACGTCAACAGCGTCAATCACCGCTACGATGCCCGAGAGTTTCTCAATGCACTTCCCGGTGAACGGATTGTCTATGGACATATCGCAGGCCATTACAATGAGGCCGATGATCTGCTTGTCGATACTCATGGTGCTGCGGTCATAGCTGGTGTATGGCAGCTGCTTGATCTGGCCTTTGAGCGATTTGGAGTGTTTCCCACACTGCTGGAGAGGGATTTCAATCTGCCGCCTGTTGATGAACTTCTGGACGAAGTTCAACAGATCAGAAGCATACAGGATCGATATAATCTAACCGATTCAGGCAACGACCAGCCGCATACACCCGAGCGGCACTTCTCCACCCGAACCGGCTGAGTCCAGTGTCATTCACTGACATCCAGCGACAGTTCGCCGGTCACATACGAGACCCTCAACATCAGACTTCGCCTGCGGGCGTCGAAAATCGCAGAATGGCGATCTACCGAGAGCTGTTCTTCAATAATATCGATGGCTTCATGAGCGGCAGCTTTCCGGTGTTGAAAAAGATCATCGCCCCGGCTCGCTGGAAAGAGTTGGTTCGCGGCTTCATGGTGGATTATCGAGCGAGCACGCCCCTGTTCCCCGAGCTTTCCCGTGAAATTCTGCAATATCTGCAAGGCATGGCACCGAATAATAATGACCCAGACTTCCTGCTGGAACTGGCCCATTACGAGTGGGTCGAAGCCGCTTTGGGTTTCTCTGATCATGACATCGAACCGCTGTTCAAGAAGCGCTGCAAGGATGTCTCCGGGAGCGTTTTTCTGCTCTCACCGGTCGCCTGGCTGCTCCAGTACCGCCATCAGGTGCACCGCATTAGTCCAAAGTTTCAGCCTGATCGCCCCGCAGAGCAGGCCACGCTGCTTCTGGTCCATCGCAACCTGAAGGACCGCGTGCGTTTTTCCGAACTGAATCCAGTGACAGCCAGACTGCTTGAACTGGTTCGCGACAATGAACATCGGTCGGGACTTGAACTGATCAGTCAGTTATCCACTGAATACCAGCGTGATGAAAATGATATCTTCATTGAGCAGGGGTTGGGAATGCTGCATCGCTTTCATCAACTGGATGCGATCTATTGTCGATAAGGCCGCAGATCGGCTTGCGCAGCGACATACCCGCCCAACACGACACGTGTATAATGATCCAGTTCACAGTCTTCAACTCTTGCGGCCTTTTTGTCATCAAAATGAGCAGTAGGTCATGATAAACGCGAGGCGCGTGTCTAAGCTGACAGTGAATCATCGGTAAGCCAGAAGCAGCATGGGCCAGGGTTGATTACAACGCTTGGCTGACGAATAGAAAAAAGCAGCGGTCGACAACCATCAGGAGCAACAGCACACATTGTGCTGGAAGGTCGTCAGATCGAGAGGGGTACGGGTACGCCGGATGACGACACATTCCAATGGCCACCGGATAGATGGCTATAGCATCAAGAAAAAACTGGGTTCGGGAGGAATGGCAACCGTCTACCTCGCGATACAGACCTCGCTGGGGCGAAAAGTTGCCCTGAAACTGCTGTCTCCAAATCTCACCCAGGACTCATCATCCACGGTCCGTTTCCTCAGAGAAGCAAGAACCATTGCAGACCTGAGTCATCCGAACATCATCTCCATCTATGACGTGGGCACCACCAATCGACACTTGCCCTATTTCACCATGCAGTACCTCTCAGGTGGTGATCTGTCCGAACGGCTGAAAAAAACCCTGAGTGAAGTAGAAATCATTCGTGTGCTGATCGGTGTGACCGATGCACTGGGCTATGCACATCGTCGCAATTTCATCCATCGTGACGTCAAGCCGGCCAACATTCTGTTTGATGAGTCGAACAACCCCATCCTGACCGATTTTGGCATCGCAAGAACCATCACTGGCTCAAACTGGTTGACCGGTTCCGGGCGAAGCGTGGGCAGTAGTCATTACATGAGCCCCGAACAGACACAGGGCATCGAGCTGGATGCACGGTCAGACATCTACAGTCTGGGTGTGGTTGCCTATCAGTCGCTGGTGGGCAGAGCGCCTTTTGAGGCCGATGATGACTATGCCATCGGCTATGCGCATGTCTACCATGACATTCCCGAAGTCCCGGAACGACTGAAGCGATGGCAATCATTCATTGACCGTGCCATGGCCAAAAACCCGGATGATCGCTTCCAGGACACCGATGAGGTGCAGGTCGCTCTGAAAACATTCCTTGATGCGACTAGTGACCACGGTCGCGCAAGCCAGCTGCGTGATGCGAAAACTGTGCCGCTGTCATCTATTTCCGAGACTGACACCGACACATTGATCAGCCCGCAGAACAGTGATCCGGTCACAACGTTCCAGCCAGAACTGGAAGCACAAACTGACTTGCAGAAAAGCTTCGCCCAAACCCTGCAATTGAACCAGCAGGACACAGGCAGCAACGAGCGAACCACGCTTCGTCCAACACCTTTGCCCGACGACCCAACTGTGAGCCTGAAGCCATTGAACGAGAGCTTTGTTAGCGACACAGACTCATCCAATGCCTCACCCGCCGGCTGGGTGCGGAAAATCAATCCAATCGGTTTGACCCTGATCGTGACTGCCATCCTCGTGGTCATCCTGCTAGGCGTCATGTGGTCAGGCAACGACAACGACCCCGACGTGGTGCCCAAGCCTATCGTCAAGACAGGCTCTGACTCGACTCAGTCTGTTACCGTCAGTCAGCCGCAAGTCGAGCAGTTTGACGGCCTGGGTGCTGCCGATGAACAAAGCTCGCTTGGGGAACAGTCCAGTCCCATTGATCTGTTTGCGCCTCCGCCAGTCGACCTGGAGCCTATACAAGTCAATGATTTCGAGCAGCAGGATTCAAGCATTCTCGATCCAGTCGATAGTCTCGATCTGGAAGAACCTCAGGACGAGCCCTATTTCGACGATCTGTTCACTAACACCGTGGACATTGAATTAGCCAATCCCGAGGAGATAAGCGCTGATTCGGAACCTCAGTTGGAGCTTGACGAGACGCTGCGACTGGCCGCCGAGGACCTCTCGGCCAGCCGACTGACCACACCACGCGACAGCAACGCCTTCAGTCGATATCAGTCCGTCCTGGCCGTTGAACCTGACAACGAAGAGGCCAGAGAGGGTATTTCAAAGATCGTCGTTCGCTATCAGAGCCTTGCTCGCATCCATGCCAAACGGGATCAGCTCGACAAGGCGCATACGTATCTGAAGCGCGCCAGACAAGTCATGTCAGCCACCAGCCTGCGGAATCAGGCCGCTGAAGTGAACCTGCTCGCCGAACAACTGGTCGATGACGCCAGGCAACGAGCCACAGCTCTCGTTGATCAGGGGCAGTCAACGCAAGCCCGATCGCTGCTGTCTCAGATCCTGCTCTTGGTCCCCGATGACCCGGATGTTCTGGCCAGCATTGCATTGATCGATCAACCACCAGTCGTCGTCGTCTTGCCAGACACCTACAGTGATGTATTGGCTGATGGAAGTAATGGGCCACGCTTGTACCGGATCATGTCGACTGACAGCGAAGCATTCTCCATTGGTCTGACCGAAGTCACTCGATCACAATTCGAGCAATTCAGCCGGTCACCCGAGTATCGAGAGCTGGACACCCGCATCCCCTGTCGCGATCAGGAATCCATCTGGCGTTCCAGCAAGCGACGCACCTGGAAAAGCCCCGGCTTCGAACAGCAGGCCGATGAGAGCGTCACCTGCGTCAACTATCACGCTGCCGAAGCGTATGTGAACTGGTTGAGCGAACAAACCGGACAGACCTATCTATTACCGACTATGGACCAGTGGCAAGAGGCCCTCTCCAGTGTGCCTGCGAGCAGCAATGACTGCCGAGCAGACAATCTGGCCGATCAGCAGTTCTCAGTCGAATATCCTGACGAATCATCGGTCGACTGCGATGACGGGGCCATTCATACTGCACCAGATACAGGGCCGATAAACACACCGGCCTATCTGGCTGGGAACCTCAGAGAGTGGACCCGCACTTGCACCGACCCTGGTTGTGCCGAGAGGATTGCGGTGGGTGGCTCATGGTTCAATGCACTGACTGTGGAAGAGGCTCGTCAAACACAGTTGGCGGTCGACCAGGACCGTGCTCTGAACACTTTGGGATTCAGAGTGATTCGACTACCGGCGAACAGCGAATGAGCGATACTGATCAACTGATGTCCAACCGATTTCGTGGCTTTCTGCCAGTCGTTGTCGACGTTGAAACCGGTGGCTTTGACCATCATGGCGATGCCTTGCTTGAGGTGGCTGTCTGTCCAATCCTGATGAGAGCAGACGGACACCTCGAACCGGGCGGTTGCACGTCCACGCACATCATCCCGTTCGACGGTGCGAACATGGACCCCAAATCACTGGAAGTCAATGGGATCGACCCCTGGCACCCGCTTCGAGCAGCGCGAGAGGAGAAAGACGGGCTGATTCACGTCTGCAAGCCAATCAGGGAAGAGATGAAGGCGACGGGCTGCAAGCGAGCCATCCTGGTCGGGCACAATGCCGCATTTGACCTCAATTTCTGGAACGCAGCGATAGCCCGTACCGGCTACAAGCGCAATCCATTTCACCCCTTCAGTGCGTTGGACACCGTGTCACTGGGAGCACTTGCACATGCTCAGACAGTGCTGTCCAGAATTGCAGTCTCATCGGGTCTGGAATGGAGCGCTGAAGAGGCGCACTCGGCGGTTTACGACACGCTGCAAACAGCCAGAGTCTTCTGTTCGATTTTCAATCAGTGGCACGATCACATAGGCATCCCTCAGTCTCAGACGGCCTGATGACCCGCAATTAACTTGCCAGTTGAGTCGGGCCGCTGACCGCAGTGTCGATCATCTGTTGCAATACGCCGCTGTCTGACAGTTCTCGAATCACGTCGATATCACCGACTATTTCGCCATTGATGTAGAGCTGGGGAATGTGCTGCTCATCCGACCATTTGGGCAAAAATGCTCTGATTTCCGGATCTGAGGTGACATCAATGATCAATACCGAATCAAGGCATTCGGACAAGCAGTCGATGGCTGTTTCCGAATCGCGATTTCTGGGCTGGCACGCGTCACCCTTGGCAAATAGAATGACGGGATGATGAGCAACGAGGTTGCCGATTCGCTTGATTGCTTCCATTCGGTAGACCCTCCATATGATGGTCATATTATCGCACATACCGCGTTAACAGATTGTCAAAAAAAACACCCCGAAGCTCACTGCCAAAGGACACTGCCCAGACCGTAGCCTCCACCGTCAGGGGTCACAATACTGAGCACGTCCCCTTGCTCGACATGACGCTGAATCTTGTCGTCGACCCGTATCGCATTAATTCGATTCTCGCCAACTCGCCCATCAGGAGCGCCATTCAACCCCCATGGTGCGCTCACGCGTCGTTCGGTGATCACTGTCAACTCCGCCGCCTGCAGAAATCTGATGGTCCGAATCAGACCCCGTCCACCCCGATGACATGGCCGATCAGAATTCAGCTCAGAGGGTGCGGGCGGGCGCAGCGCATACTCCATGACTCGCAATGGATAGCATGACTCCATGATTTCGACTGGCGTATTGAGTGTATTGGTCATGTGGCTGTGTACAGCAGACGCACCGGGATGCGCTTGACAGGCACCTGCGCCCCCGGCAAGCGTTTCATAGAAATCCCAGCGCGATGGGCTCAGGCCACCCATAGCAATGTTATTCATGGTGCCTTGCGAGGCCGCAGGAATCTGTTTCGGAATCGCATGCGAGAGCGCCCTGCAGATCAGGTCCACCAGACGCATGCTGGTCTCGACATTGCCCGCAGCAACGGCGGCAGGATACTCTGCGTTCAAAACGCTTTTCTCAGGCACCACCAACGTCACCACATCCATCAGCGCACCACAGGTTGGCATCTCGCTGGGTGACAGGCAGCGCAGCACATAGAAGGCCGCTGCAGCGGTGACTGACAGAGGACAATTGATGTTGCCGGACACCTGAGCAGACGAACCGGAGAAATCCATGATGATCTGATCGTTGTCGATCCTCAGCGACAGAGCCAGCGGCACATTGCAATATCCCTGGCCATCACTGTCCATGACATCCTGTGCGCTGTAGCAGCCATCAGGCATCGCTCGGACCACGTCCTGGGCAAGACCGCGAGTATACTGCGCCAACTGAGCGCAGGACGCATTCCATTGCGCTGATCCAGACTTCTTGAGCCGTTCCTGCAATCGATCTACCGCGACGCGGTTAGCGCTCCACTGCGCCGAGAAATCAGCCAGTGAGTGCAAGGGATTGGCGCATTGATCGGCAATGTCCTTGAGACCGACAAGCGTCAACTGAATTGGGGAGATGATCAGGCCTTCCTGATCAAGCCGAGTTGCCAGGGGCATGGAGCCAGGTGAGTCGGATCCGATATCGGCATGATGGGCACGATTGGCCACGTAGGCCACCACGCTCCGGTGGTGCATGACCGGAGCGATCAGGGTCACATCGGGCAGATGCGTCCCGCCAGCAAAGGGATCGTTGAGAACCATCTGGTGACCCTCCAGCCAGTCAATCTCGTCGACCACCTGCGCCAGAGCCATCGCCATACTGCCCAGATGTACCGGGATCGCGGCGTGCTGCTCGACCAGACAGGCCTGGGCATCGAAAATGGCACAGGAAAAGTCCAGACGGTCGCGAATGTTGGCGGATACGGCCGTTTGACGCAAAACAGCGGCCATCTCTCGGCACAGCGCACTGACCCTGTGTCGAAACAGGGCGCTATCGATCGGGTTGATTGACATCGTCTTCACGGCTCCTTTCTACACTATGCATCTTTTGTCCGTAGGCGGTTCAAGCACTACCCACAATGACCGATCCGTATCATGGTTCGGAATCATTACGTTATACTAGCGCACCATCTGGGCCCGCCCTGGAACTTACCACCTGGAGAACTAACATGGCTGTACAACTGCCCCCGCTTCCCTACGAACGAAACGCGCTCGAACCACATATCTCTTCGGAAACACTCGATTATCACTATGGCAAACACCATCAGGCTTATGTGACCAACCTGAACAACATGATCGAAGGTACGGATCATGCTGATGTGTCGCTTGAAGACATCATTCGCTCATCTGATGGTGGCTTGTTCAACAATGCCGCGCAGGTCTGGAATCACAGCTTCTACTGGAACTGCATGAGCCCTGATGGCGGCGGAGCGCCCGAAGGAGCACTGGCTACGGCCATTGACCAGGCCTTCGGGTCGTTTGATGCCTTCAAAGAGCAGTTTACCCAAGCTGCGATGGGTCAATTTGGCAGTGGCTGGGCCTGGCTGGTCAAACAGTCCGATGGCAGTTTGGCCATTACGACCACCTCCAATGCAGAAACCCCTCTGACGAGCAACGACATCCCAGTGATGACCTGCGACGTCTGGGAGCACGCCTATTATGTGGACTACCGGAACGCCCGCCCCAACTACGTCAAGGCATTCTGGAATCTGGTCAACTGGAGCTTTGTCAGCGAACAGTTCGGAAGCTGACCTGCATCGACTCAAGACAGCGCCGCAGCCCTATGGGTTGCGGCGCTTTTTCATGTACGGCTCAGGGATTCAGAAACGCGTTCGCGCCAGACTTCTGAAGCTGCTGACTGAGTGCCAGCATGAACTTGGCAATCTCCGCTTGAAGCCCGAGCGGTGTATCAGCGCTCAGCGTGACGTGGCCTACTTTCCTGCCCGGCCGAGGTTTCTTGCCGTAGTTGTGCCAGTGCGCATTCTTGTAGCTCAGGGCACTGGACGGATCGGGCAAAACTCCGATCCAGTTCAACATGGCGGCTGCCCCTGACATCTCTGTCGTCCCCAGCGGCCAATCGGTGATGGCGCGAAGGTGGTTTTCGAATTGAGAACACAGTCCGGCATCAATGCTCCAATGACCCGAGTTATGCACTCTGGGTGCCATTTCATTGGCAATCAACTTGTTCTGGCAGACGAAGAATTCAACCGTCAGGACACCGACATAATCCAGCGAGTCCATCAAACGCAAGATAATCCTGGTGGCATCTTCGAGCAGATCATCGCCAAGAGCCGGTGCGAAGGAGGTCATCAGAATGCCATTCTTGTGGCGGTTCTCGGTCAGCGGGTAGCAGGCCACATCTCCGGACGGCGATCGCGCTGCAATCATCGACACCTCACGCTCAAACTCGATTAACTGCTCCAGAATCAGCGGTTGCCCAGACAGGGAGTCCCAGGCCGCATCGACTCCAGACGCCTCGCCAATGACCGCCTGCCCCTTTCCGTCATATCCCATTCGACGTGTTTTCAAAATGGCTGGATAGCCGAATTCGGTCAGCGCTTCGATCAATTGATCCCGATCATCAATTGCCCGATAGGGTGCGCATCCGATGCCCAGAGAGCTCAGATAGTCCTTTTCGGTGAGTCGGTCCTGAGCCACTTCCAGCGCACGATCATCGGGAAAGACCGTGCGTGTCTGCTTCAGGTAACGCACCGTTTCGACTGGCACATTTTCAAAGTCCAGGGTGATCATATCCACTTGCTCGGCAAAACGATCCAGAGCGTCATGATCGTCATAGGCCGCATGAATGTGATCACACAAATCACCCGCACAGACATCCTCGGCAGGATCAAATACGATGAATCGATGCCCCAGAGGATAACCAGCGATGGCCAGCATGCGAGCCAGCTGACCGCCACCCAAAATTCCGATATTCATGAGGGCAGTTCCAGCCTGGGGTCGGCATGCGCCAGGACCTGTTCGGTTTGGCGGCGCCGAAAGCTGGCAACAGCGGCCCTGACCTCAGGATTGGCGACCGAGACGATCTGCGCGGCCAGTAAACCGGCATTGATCGCGCCCGGCTTTCCAATCGCCAGCGTTCCCACGGCGATTCCGGCAGGCATCTGAACGATCGACAGCAACGAGTCGATGCCTTGCAGTGCTTTGGAGGTGATGGGGACACCCAGCACAGGAAGCACTGTTTTTGAAGCGACCATTCCGGGCAGATGGGCTGCGCCCCCTGCACCGGCGATGATCACATCCAGACCCCGCGCTTCGGCGCTGCCTGCATACTCGAATAACCGGTCTGGTGTGCGATGTGCCGAGACGACCTGAACCTCATGTGCAATGCCCAATGTCTTAAGTGTCCTCGACGCATGTTCCATGATCGGCCAATCCGATCTGGAACCCATGATAATGCCCACTGCTATGCCCTGCTCTGTCATCGTCATCCCGTGTCCTGCATCCCATCATCCCCTGGCAGCCTGCCTGATTTGACCGATCGTCGCGAGTGAAAGCCGATTTGAGTCAGATTTTTGGATCTTTTGAGGCGAATCACACCACAATTTAACGAAAAAGATGTAAAAATCTGGCTACAACGGATTTTCCGCAATAGACCCTGTTAAGTCCGACAGGCTCCCAAGGCTTGACAAGATTGTCATTGTTCGCTGAAAAACGGCCAGTTTACCTGTTTCCGTGAATAATTTCCGTTCCGGTTCTGAAAACACCAAAGGTCAGCTCGATCCATCCGTCGGTCGGTGAGACCCCCTGCCTGCACGGACAGTCCGGGGGACCCATGGTATGATTCTTCTAGCTCAAGGATCAGGATCTTTCGATGGACAATTCACTGCTGGCTTTGCTGGCCTGTCCGATCAAGAAAACACCACTCAAACGGATTAGTCCGGCTCAACTCGAGACGCTCAACAGATTGATCCAATCCGGACAGCTTCTGACTGTAGATGGTGTGACCATAGAACAACCGCTGGAATCAGCGCTGATGACCGAAGATGACCGGGTCATCTACCCTGTCCAGGACGGCTTTCCGAGACTCATCGCTGACCAGGGCATTGGCACCAAGCAGTTGATGCAGGAGCGCGGATTTAGTCTGTGAGCTGGCTCTCGTTTGCTTCGGGCGCATTGCTTTATACTATCATGACTTGAAGGACCGACCGTCAGATCGGCCGCGTCAGGGAGAAGCACCAATGAGTGGCGAATTGCGCGACAATGTCGTCTCCATACAAGACAAGAAAGAGCAGTCAAAAAAACGCCCAGATGTCATTCGACAAGCTGCCGAGCACTCTGCCGGATGGCTCAAATCCCGACTACAGGAACTGTTCGAAAGCGTTGACGACGCACTGTTTGACCTGGCTGAGCGTGCTGAAAACAATAACGTGCAGACTCAGTACTTCGATGGCATGCGTGAGCTGCGCAAGAAACGTCGCCTGGTCGAACAACAGATTCAAAGTGAATTCGAGCAGTCCTTTCAGCGCTTTCGCAGTGGTGTTGAAGTCGTCACCGATCATCTTGGGGGAAGTCCGCCAACCGACGAAGACTCTCTGAGCTTGGTCGATGACAGTGATCTGGAAGAATCTCTGGCCATCACAAGCATGATCGCCAAAGGCGAAAACAAGTTCTCCAAAAGCCTGTTTGCCATCAATCACCGATTCGGTATTGCCAACGATTGCCCACCGCCTTCGGATACCCAGAACCCAGTCGGACCGGCCTGCTTGTGCCATTGTTTCCGAGTATCGCTGGACTCGGTCCAGGCAGAGATATCGGTCATGCTCATTCTCTACAAGCTCTTTGACAAGATGGTGATCAGTCATCTGGGGGATCTGTACGATGAGCTGAACGCCTACATGATCGAACAGAATATCCTGCCCCGCATCAAACACAACCGCTTTCGAAGCAGTAGTTCCGAGCCCAATTCAGCAGCGTCTGAACAAGCCGAGACTCACATGGCTCTGGAACAAGAAAATCAAGCCCCCGCCGGCACTGGTGAATCTGCGGCTGATCAGCAGCCGGAACAACGCTCGGGAGGATTCCGACTGTTCGAGTCCATACAGGGGCTGCTGGCAAATCGACGTAAAAGTCGAAACCAACCGAACAACCACAATACCGAGGCAAATGCTGCTGGGCCTTCATCCGAACACGCCCGTGGCGCAGGACACGCAGCGGGATCAGGACACTACCCAGCAGCGCCGGCGGTCGATACCAGTCAGATGCTCAATGCCCTGACCATGCTACAGGCCGAGACGATCAGCCGTCTGACGGCGCAACAGGAAAGCGGTTCAGTCGACCAACCCCTTCATCAGGACAGCACAGCGGTCAAATCCGCCATGATCGAACAGATCAAGGCGCTGTCTGGCACGGGTCAGGCCGGATCCTTGCCGGGTGACGAAGAAGACGCCATCGATCTGGTCGCGATGCTGTTCGAATATATTCAGGAAGACCGCAATCTGCCAGACAGCATGCAAATGATGATCGGACGTCTGCAAATCCCCTACATCAAGGTGGCCTTGCTGGACCAGCATCTGTTTGCCCAATCCGAGCACCCGGCACGACAATTGCTCAACCACATCGCCGATGCAGGCGTTGGCTGGAGCGATGAGGCTGATCCGGGACGCAAGCTGTATACCAAGATTGCAGATATTGTCGATCGTGTCATCCGTGACTTTGACGATGATGTGGATCTGTTTGGAAGGCTGCTGGAGGATTTCGAGGCATTCGAGTCCAAGCGGCATAAACGAGTTGCCGTGGCCGAAAAGCGTGCGACCGAGGCTGCCCAAGGTCACGAACGCTTGCAACAAGCTCGACGCCAGGCTGCCGAAGAGATTTCTCAACGAATTGACGGTCTCGAACTTCCGCTGCTGGTTGACGAGCTGATCCGCAAACCATTGGCCAACGCGATGGTATTGCAGTGGCTCAGAAACGGCGAAGAAGGCTATGAATGGACCAGATCCCTGTCGCTGATTGATGATCTCATATGGAGTGTAGAGCCCAAGGAATCGTCGGCCGATGTGGCTCGCCTCCAATCCACGCTGCCCCATATTTCACAGCATTTAAGGGCGTGTCTGGAAAGCGTGGCCTATCAGGAAAATGACATCAAAGCGGTTTTCACAGACATGAAAACCCTCTACAAGACTCTGATCAACGAGAAGTATCACAAGCGGCTGACTATTCCTGAAGGGGTCAGCGAAGAGGCGCGCGAAGCAATCATGACGCTGGCTCTGCCCAAGTCGGTTCAGCAGCACAAGCATGAGGACATGCTCAAGATCGCCCAGGAGATTCGTGCCGAATCCGGCGAT
>QIKT01000039.1 GCA_003233095.1 Oceanospirillales bacterium
CTTGAGCGTGAAATACGCCCGCTCGGCGTTGCATGAGCTGAGCCATAGCACCACTATGACTCAGCTCATGCGCCTTGATCGGACGCATTTCTCTTCTCAATCCAATCCGCCCAGACTTGTTCAGAGGCTCCCTGGCAGCCTGCCGGACTTAACATGATCACCTGCGGAAAACTCGAGTTTGGCCAGATGTCCCGATCTTGTTCGTTACATAGCGGTGCTATTCGCCTCAAAAAATCGAAACATCTGACTCAAATCGACTTTTCCTCGTGACGACCCATTAAAGTCCGACAGGCTGCTAGACTCACCATTAGATTCTCACCCACTCGTCCATTTGATGATGAACGAGTCAGAGCATGGAGCCAGAATGAGCGCCAAATTTTCCAACCCAAGCCATACTGCCGATGGCCAGATTCGTGCCATTGTTACACCTGCGATGATGGAGACACTCTGGTTTAACACCGGCACGCTGTGCAATCTGACATGTGTCAATTGCTATATCGAATCAAGCCCCAGCAATGATGCACTGGTGTATCTCACTGCTGCAGAAGTTGAGAGCTATCTCGATGAACTGAGTATCCTGTCACCGGATGCGCGTGAAATCGGATTTACAGGTGGCGAACCATTCATGAATCCCGACCTGATTGCCATGATGGACGATTCGCTGTCTCGTGGTTATCGTGTGCTTCTGCTGACCAATGCCATGCGACCGATGATGAAACAGGCCGACGCGTTTGCGGCGCTCAAAGAGCGTTTTGGTGGCCAGCTGGAAGTGCGTGTTTCAGTGGATCACTACCGGGCTGACCTGCACGAGACCGAGCGCGGTGTTCGCTCCTGGAAGCCCACCATGATCGGTCTGAAGTGGTTGTCCGATCAGGGGTTCAACCTGTCCATTGCCGGACGAACCTGTTGGGAGGAAGCAGAATCATCGCTTCGGACTGGATTTGCGAAGCTGTTCAGGGAACTGCTCATCGATGTCGATTGTCTGAAACCTGACAGTCTGGTGCTGTTTCCTGAAATGGATGATGAAGCTGACGTGCCGGAGATCACGACCGACTGCTGGTCCATACTGAATGTCTCTCCCAATGACATGATGTGCGCCAGCTCCAGGATGGTCATCAAGCGCAAGGGCATGGATCACCCCGTTGTGGCCGCCTGTACGTTACTGCCTTACGATAAGAAGTTTGAACTGGGGCAAAGCCTTGCGGCTGCCTGGCAACCTGTGGCACTGAACCACCCTCACTGTGCACGCTTCTGTGTCCTTGGTGGCGGCGCTTGTTCAGTGACTGAATCATAGAATGAGGACGAATGACATGACTATCTCACGCCTGATGCCCTTGATATTCCTGAGTTACGGTCTATTGAGTGTGTCCCATGCACAGGACCCAGCCTCTTCTTCGCAGTCCAGTAACGAGGCCAAAAATGCACCAACCGCTCAGCGTTCTGATCCAAGCCTGGCTGATCTGACTGAACAATCTGACCTGGTCGCGATTGCCCAGGTGACGGTCACCGACTACCAGAAGACCCGGGACTTCCCGAGCAGTGGATCGGCCTACCTCACGGTGCTGATCCCGTACAAGGGAATCGAAAAAGGCCAGTTGATCGAGGTCACCGAAAAAGGGCTGGACGATGATGCCTGCTACTATCCTGAAATCGAAATCATGCAGATGGAAGGGGACCGGTTTCTGGTCTTTCTCAACAAGGACAGCAAGAAGGCCGATTCCTATCACGGCTATCTGCCGTCATGTCAGATTCCAATCTTTGTCACCAGCGACAGCTCCTATGCTATCGGCGCACCTGTGTTCGATATCAACATCCCGCAAGAGCATATCCAGCCCATTACATTTGGCGACCCGGCCGCAATCATTGACTTGACCGAGTGGCCGAAGTCTGAAGCGGATCGCTACGCCGAGAGCTTCAACCTGACCCAAATCCCCCCACGAGCGGATCAACAGGAAAACACGCGACTATTCATGTATACCCAGGGCATCCTGGTAGACGGCCTCTACAAGATGCTGTTTCCAGACGGACGACCCTTTACTCCCAGAAACATCTGAATCCGGGGCTGGGGGGCTGTCCCTGGTGATGGTGATGGTGATGGTGATGGGTCAGACATGAAAAAAGCCGGCAATTGCCGGCTTTTTTCATGTCCAATTGACCGCTTGCGGATCAGCCGTCCAGATCCAGCGTGTCACGATTGCTCTGACGACGCTTCTCTTCGGCTTTTTCAAACTTGCGAATGCAGCTGTCGCGCTTGACCATTTCGCATTCCAGGTAGTCCGAGATCAACACCAGTGCACCACGGATCGCCTTGCCGGCAGGTGTCTTTTTCTGGTTGGCCAAACTGCCACCAAAGCCACCGCGAGACAGACCGAGACGCAGCCCACCGCCCTTGCTGCGCCCTTCAATCGTTCGTGAATAGGCAATCTCACCAGAGGTGGAGTCGACCACACGAATATCCACGGCAATATAGGCTTCGGATTTGTTGCCACCAACTGATATGCCCTTAAAGCTCAGTCCGCCGCCGCTGCCTGCGGTATTTTCTTCATAGGCAGTTACTGTTCCCATGACCAGATATTGAGCCCCGGTCAATTTGCCGATTTGTGCACCAGTGCCGCTGGTCACGCGACCCGACATTCCCAGATTCTGCTCTTCCATGACCGACTGCAACTTGTTGCGCTCGACCACCCGAAACTTCTTGGTTGACGCCAGTTCATTGGACAGCATGCCGGACAATTCCCAGCCAACGCTGCTACCCCACCAGCCTGCCGATGTTTCATTCTTGAATTCCACCACACCTATGGTGGGTTTGTCTTGGGCCATGCTGAGCCCTGGTACAACCAGAGCAGCGGCCAGCAGCAACGCTGTCGTTCGAGGAAAACGGTGTGTCATGATGTAACTCCCAATCGCAATGTATTTTGACCTGACCATTCTAGCTACTGACTTGGCAACTATCCAGTTCACTGATGTAAGGAATTGTCACAATCGGATGTAATCAGATTGATGCTAGCAGCCTGTCGGACTTGCCTCGGTCCGAAAATCGTCCGATCATGCCTGAAAATCATGGACTCAAACATGCTCGATACCCTCAGACTAACGCTCAATGAGATCGACCAGAGCATCGTGGCACTGATTGCCAAAAGACAATCGGTCGTCGAACAGATTGGGCAAACCAAACGGAGCAGCGGTCTGGCCACACGCGACTATGGCAGAGAGCGTCAAGTCCTGGAAAACGCACGCGATCATGCCGAGGCTGCCGGCGTCGACCCGACCCTGGTCGAAGCGGTCATGAGCTTGCTGATAGACGGCTCCTTGCAAAGCCAGGAGCAGGCCAACATTGCCAGCACACCACAGACGACGACCCAGCACGCCCTTATTCTGGGCGGTGATGGCAAAATGGGTCGATGGTTTGCAGAATTCCTCTCCTCACAGGGCTACTCGATCAGCATTTGTGACCGCGAGGAAGACCCATCAAGATCCTCGCCGCATGGATACGACAGTCAGTGGCGTGATCATCTGAATCGCTACGATATCATCGCGCTGGCGACCCCCATACAAGTCACCGCTCAGTTGCTTGCAGAACTGGCCAGCCTGAAGCCTGAGGGCCTGGTCTTTGATTTGTGTTCACTGAAGAGTCCGCTGCGGCAAAGTTTGAGACAGCTGGCTGATGCAGGTTGCCGGGTGACATCGCTACACCCGATGTTCGGCCCATCGACCCGTCTGCTGTCAGGCAAACATGTGATCTTCGTCGATGTGGATCACGCAGACGCAACGTCTCAGGCGCGGGCGCTGTTTGACAAGACCATGGTGTCAAGAATTGACATGTCACTGGAGGACCATGATCGCCTGGTGGCCTATATTCTGGGCCTGTCGCATGCGATCAATATTGCCTTCTTCACCGCCTTGCGTGAATCAGGCAGCGATGCAGCCGAATTGGCTCGACTGTCCAGCACCACATTCGATGCGCAACTAAGTATCGCGCAGAGTGTGGCCTCGGAAAACCCCTATCTCTATTTTGAAATCCAGTCACTGAACGACTACCGACTGGCACCGCTCAATGCACTGAATGATGCACTCGCTCGACTGCAGCACCTGATCAAAACCGGCGATGAAGCCGGTTTTGTCAAGATGATGGAGTCAGGCAACACTTACCTCAGGCAACGCCTGGAAGAGTAAGACGTCTTCACCTCTTCTTTGCAGACCACAGCTGCATGAAGTCAGTCACCGACATGCTGGCCAGAGACTGCTGATCGTCACAAGCGGTGATCAGCGCATCGGCCTGTTCGGCATCGAATCGACCCTGAACCGCTTTTTCGAACTTCGAGATCAGAGCTGGAATCCCCTCGTCACGGCGACGGCGATGGCCGATTGGATAGTGAATCTCAACCCGGTCTGCCTGGCTTCCATCCTTGAAATGAACCGTGATCGCATTGCCGATGGCACGCTTCTCCGGATCGAAGTAGTCGCGCGTAAAGGCCTCATTCTCCTGAACTGACATGCACTGTCTCAACGTATCGATTCGAGGATCAGCAGCAACCTCATCGCGATAGGAATCGGCGCTCAGCTCGCCAAAGATCATCGGCACCGCAACCATGTACTGTATGCAATGATCGCGATCGGCATAGTTGTCCAGCGGGCCCGTCTTGTCGATGATTCGGCAACCGGCTTCCTGGGTCTCGAGTACAATTCGATCAATCTCGTCCAGACGGTCCTTGACCTGCTCATGCAGGATCATGGCGCACTCGACCGCAGTTTGTGCATGAAATTCGGCCGGGAATGAAATCTTGAACAGAATGTTCTCCATGACGTAGTCGCCATAGTCACGCTGGAAACTGAATTCCTTGCCCTTGAACAGCACATCGTAGAACCCCCAGGTCGGCGCAGACAGTGCTGATGGATAGCCCATCTCACCCTGGCGAGCCATCAGCGCAAGCTGGACCGCACGTCGGCAGGCATCTCCCGCTGCCCAGCTCTTGCGAGAGCCGGTGTTGGGCGCATGACGATAGGTCCGCAGTGCACCACCGTCAATCCAGGCATTGGACACGGCGTTGATGATCTGCTCGCGATCACCACCCATCAGGTGGGTGACGACGGCTGTGCTGGCAACGCGCACCAACAAGACATGATCCAGCCCGACCCGGTTATAGCTGTTCTCAAGCGCCAACACGCCCTGGATTTCATGTGCCTTGATCATCGCCGTCAGCACATCTTGAATGCTCAGACCCTGACGGCCTTCTGACTCGGCCTGGCGAGAAAGGTAATCAGCGACGGCCAGGATGGCCCCCAGATTATCGGACGGATGGCCCCATTCTGCTGCCAGCCAGGTGTCATTGAAATCAAGCCAGCGAATCAGCGTGCCGATATTGAAGGCGCCATGGACCGGCTCCAACTGATGCTCGGTTCCTGGCACGAGACAGCCATTGGGCAGTGATGCGCCCGGTACCACTGGGCCTAACAGGTTGACGCAATCGTCTGAACGCAGCGCGAGCATGGCGCAGGCCAGAGAATCCATCAGGCAATAGTGTGCCGTCGAGTAGGCCAACGCACTGGGCGAGGTCTGCTGACAGACAAAATCAGCGATGTCAGCGATGACCTGATCGGGCTTCGGTCGTGTCGCGCTGCGCGCATCAAAATGAGACATGAAAACTCCTTATCAACAATCGTGGTGTGGGTGCGGCCTGCCAGCGTCGAGCTTAGTCCGATGAGCCGAACAGGTCGTCCAGTTTCTCTTCATAATGATAGTAATTGAGCGTCTGATACAGCTCATCGCGGGTCTGCATCTGATCGAGCACACGCTTCTGGTGACCATCTTCCAAAATGGCTCGATAGGTGGTCTCAGCGGCACGATTCATGGCTCGATACGCAGAACAGCAATACAGCACCATGTCCACCCCGACCGATGAAAGCTCATCACAGCTGAACAACGGGGTGTGCCCGAATTCTGTGATGTTAGCCAGAATCGGCACATCAACCGCCTCTGTGAACGTGCGATATTGATCCAGCTGCGTCATAGCTTCAGGGAAAACCATGTCCGCTCCGGCCTCGACACAGGCACCAGCACGATCTATCGCCGCGTCCAGCCCTTCAACTGCCAGGGCGTCGGTACGCGCCATGATGACAAAACTCTCATCCTGCCGGGCATCCACAGCCGCCCGAATCCGGTCGACCATTTCCGACTGACTGACGACTTCCTTTCCAGGACGATGGCCACAGCGTTTCTGGCTGACCTGGTCCTCGATGTGCATCGCAGCCGCACCGTGTCGAATCAGCTCTCGCACCGTGCGGGCAATACCGAACGCACCGCCAAATCCAGTATCCACATCCACCAGTAACGGGACATCGCAGACATCGGTAATTCGCCCGATATCGGTCAGAATATCAGCCAGTCCACTGATGCCAAGATCGGGTATTCCCAGTGAATTGGCGGCGACTCCGCCTCCGGACAGATAGATGGCCTGGTGCCCCATCTGCTTGGCCATCAGCGCCGTATAGGCGTTGATAGTGCCGACGATCTTCAGCGGATCTTCGTGTGCGACCCGATCCCGAAACAGTTGCCCTGGCGATTGATCCGTTGCGCTGCTCATGATGGTTCTCCGCAATCAGCTGGCAGGAAACAGATGTTCGACGGCTGCTCGCTCTTCGCGAAGCTCTTGCTCGGTCGCCTGCATCCGTGCACGACTGAAGTCATCAATCGGCAAATCTTGAACGATTTGATAGCTTCCGCCCTCACAGACCACCGGGAAGGAGTAGATCACGCCTTCGGCAATCCCGTAGCTGCCGTCTGAAGGGATCGCCATCGAGGTCCAGTCACCGTCTCGGGTACCCAGCGTCCAGCTGTGCATGTGATCAATAGCCGCCGATGCCGCCGATGCCGCACTGGAGGCGCCTCGAGCCTTGATAATGGCTGCACCGCGCTGCTGTACGGTCGGAATGAAGGTCTGCTCATACCAATCACGATCCACCGCATCCAGGGCAGCCGCGCCGTTGACCGTCGTCGAGCCCAGGTCGGGGTACTGAGTGGCCGAGTGATTGCCCCAGATGATCATCTTGTTGATGTCATTAACGTGTTGTCCGGTCTTTTCAGCCAGCTGGGACAATGCCCGGTTATGGTCCAGACGAGTCATCGCTGTAAATTGTCCCGGATCGATATCTGGTGCATTCTGACTAGCGATCAGCGCATTGGTGTTGGCAGGATTCCCCACCACCAGAACACGAACATCGCGCTTGGCGTGATCGTTGAGCGCCTTGCCCTGAACCGAGAAGATGGCCGCATTGGCTTCAAGCAGATCGCTGCGCTCCATCCCGGGCCCACGAGGTCTGGCACCGACCAGCATCGCGTAATCAGCGAGCTTGAACGCCTGATCCGGGCTGTCAGTCGCCATCACGCTGTCAAGCAACGGGAAAGCACAGTCATTCAGTTCCATGACCACGCCGTTGACTGCACCCATGGCCGGTGGAATTTCAAGCAACTGCAATCGAACCGGTTGGTCGGGTCCCAGCATGTCACCGGCTGCGATCCGGAAGCAAAGCTGATAACCGATTTGTCCTGCCGCACCTGTGATGGCGACGTTTACGGGTTGTTTCATGAAGGCTCTCCTGAGTGTGGTCGGATGACATGAGGGCCAATGGCCATTGGGTCGTCCAGACAGCGTATGGCCAACGCCGATCGGATGGGCGTCAGCAGACGGATGCAAAAACGGTGGGATATTCTACCGTGTTGGTCGCCTGACTTGAAGAGGCAAGCGCATTGACTGTGTGACTGCAAAGCACAAAAAAACCGGCCACATCCTGGGCCGGCTTTTCTTGTGGAACTCATCCCTGATTGTTCCTGATGACCTGATTCGTCCGCACTCCCGTCGACGAACAGATCGGTCGGTCTGGCGTACTCAGCCGCGATTGACGAGCAGATCATCCAGAGTCTTGCCGTTGGCCAGCGCTTCAGTGACCCAATTGGCCTGACGTCCACGCCCTGACCAGACCAGATCCTTGTTTTCGGGATGCTGATATTTTGGCGCAACGACTGCACGCTTGTCGCTTGCAGATGATTTCACGCCTTTGGCTGACTTACGCTTAGTGGTTTTCTTTCGAGCAGTCTTTTTGGCAGACTTGGCTTTCGATGCCTTGCGTCCTGGCTTGCCAGCAGCCGCTGCTGGCTTGAACAACGAGAGTATTTCCTTATCAGACATTCCAAGATCATTGATCGCGGATTGGACTGATTTAAACTCTCTGGACTTCAGCATCTTAGTGGCTTGGTCTGCCTGATTCTTCTGTTCAAGCTGCGCTTCCAGCCGCTTGATCTCTGCCTGCAATTGTGCGGCGGTTTTTGCTTTACCTGTCGGCATAATTCTTACCCTCTGATTACTTACGGCACACTCGATTCATGCAACCTACCAATCAAATGATGAGGGAGGAGCAGTATTCAAATGCATAAGGACTAACACAATGGACCGGGCATAGTAACGCCAGCCCGGATAAAATAAAAGTCGTTCGTAAATAAACTCAAGAAAGTCGTGACTCCGCGTGCCATTATTATTCCCCATTGAATACTTCATCTGACCCAATGATCACTCCGGGAAATCCCATCATGACTCAACGACACAGCACACTCTGAGGAACCTCTAGAAACCGTAGCCAGCGGTTCGAGTGCAAGGCGCACAGCGCACAGGAACCGCAGTGTACTGGGCTGTACATGAGGATTCCGAGCACCGCGCAACGCCGCAATCGGAACGCGCAGCAGGTTTCTAGAGGTTCCCAAACGACTCCGTCTGACTCGGTGAGCAGACAGATCATCATTCTTGACAACCTCTATGGGCAGGACGAACGTCTGTGCCGGGCTCTTGACAAGGTTGCAAGCGCTGCAATGGCCAGAACAGCTGCTTGATCGAGGCCAACGACACTCTGTGTGGCGATCCCGCCAACGGGGAGCAGAAACAGATCAATATCCGCTATGAATGCCAGGGCAAGGAGCAAACCATCACCGTCACCGAACGAGCGACTGCAAACTTGAGCTGCAACTGACCGTCAAGGCCTGGGTCGGACTTTCCGGCCCAGGGAAGCTCTGATTAAGTCATGACCGGTTGTCTTGAGCGTCAAATATGCCCAGACTTGTTCAGAGGCAGCCCGTTGATCCAGCGAAAAGGCTGAGCCCTATGGATGGCCAGCAAGGCCAAACCGGCAAGTAGATGCATGCCATGAACATCGCGTGCCGTCTCGAGAAGATCCGGCCGAGCCGCACCGCCGCCGTGCGCGGCCAATGCCAGCCAGGCCAGACCACAGAGCAACAAACCACTCAGCAGCAGCCTGGAATGACTGCCCAATGATTGATCAGCCGTCATCACTGGCAGGCTTGAGCAACTCGTCCAGTCGCTTGGTCATGTTGGCATGTTTGTAGGACGGAATTCGATACGTCCAGCCCATCACTCGCTGATTGATCTGATCGGCCTGCTCCAGAACGGTGCCCTCTCCTGGTTGATCATCCTCGGACAGTGACGCAGTCTCATCGTCACGTGCTGACAGAGTGACCCAGAATTCATCACTTTCGGCCCAGGTTCGCACAGTGACAATCAGCCCATCGCTGCGCGTGTACTCTGCCACCGTGACATCAACGGGCAGCGGCATCGTGGAGGCTCGAACATCAGTCAACATCAATGAACCCAGTGCGCTTGCAATCGAGTTGCCAGAGCTGGGGGCCAGCAATTGCCGTCCTTCTGGCAGAGTGTCGACATCGAAATTGGGTTGATCCGCTTGCGCCTTGGACAAACGCAATTCATCGCCGTCGGGATGACTGATCCTGACCCGAATGACCTGAGGCGCTGGCAGATCGATAATGTTCTGTTTCAGCCAGCGTGATGGCTCTGTGTCATACTGAAAGCCACCGCTGACCAGCCAGCTCTGCGGCTCTCCAATCAGCCTGGCGTATTGTCTGAGCTCACCGGTGGCGTCCACCTGTTTGCCGAACAACACGGTGTGCGAGCCATCCCGATCAGTGATGACCATACTCAGCGCAGAACCGGATTGGGCCTCGCTCGGGTCAGCCAGACCCAGTTTCTGATAACGATCCGGATTGGATGTCTTTGCTTCCAGCCGCATCGAGTCAGATACTGCAATCAGAACAGATCGCAACATTTTCATGTCCGCTGGGTAACCATCACGCTCGGTGATTCCCCAGACATTATCCTGGCGTGACAGCTGGACCTGTTCACCATCCTGAATGAGGGTCAGGCCAGTGACCTCATTGATCCGATCAGTAACACTCTGTATCAGGGGTTTCCCAACCTCAGTGGCGTTGCGATCGCCCGGTTGCCATTGACCCGAAAGCCAGAGGGCACCCAGCATGGCTGCGGCTGTAATCATCAGCAAGCCGAGAAAAGCAGAACGTTTAGGCACGAGTCACCTCCTGCTTGCGACGCGCGCGAATGAATGTAACCAACAGTGTGATAATGGTCAGGATCGCCGGCATCAGAAACACGTTGATCAACTTTGTTCTCTGGCCCAGACGATCAATGTCTCGTCGCAATTCACGTTGCACCTCGCGCTGTTTTGATCGGATCTCCAGTCGCTGATTCTGAAAGCGTTCAATTTCCTGGCGTTGCTCCGGCGTCAGAATCAGGGGATTGTCATCATCCCTGCCCGCTTGCAGCTCACCGAGTTTGCGATCGGTCTCGGTCAGTTCATTTTCCAACTGCTCCAGCGTACCCCGATAATCGTCATCAGCCTGCTGACGGATGTCATTGACCCGCGTGAATGGACGCAGTGCGGTATCACGACCTCGAATACTGATCAGATCGCTGCTACCGGACATGTTGTCGACCAGATTGATCAGAAAGTCACCATTGCTGGCAAAGGCATTGATCAGGGTCTGACCAAAAAACTGTTGCGCACGGGCCCACATTCGATCCGAAGCCATGTCGACGTCGGCAATCACCACAATTTGTGTCGGCTGACTGGCCACCTTGATGTGTGTTGGCACGCTGCTGGCCTCAGCAGTCGATCCTTCCTCGAGCTCAGAGTCGCGGGTTGCAGACAGCAAACCATCAGGAAATGCTGTATTGAACAAGCCGCTGATCCGGGCGGCGATGACATACTGACTACCGGAAGACTCGAAGGTGTTGAGCAGGCTTTCGGGGTTAGGCAGAAAGCGGACCTGACTGGCATCAACCAGCTGGGCAGTGTTTGAGCTGGTCAACAAGGGGTCGAATCGATGATCACTGCCCGCTGTGGGCACCAGGTGACCGGCTAGCGCGACATTGATCGAGCTGAGCTTGGCCAGAGTGACATCATCCATCGACATGGCCTGATCATCCAGAGACAGGATTCCGATATGTCTGACAGGCTGACGTCCATTGCCCAGACCCACATTGATGCCATATTGCTGATCAAGAACCACCTTGTCGATCGGAAATTCGATGCCCCAGGCGTTGAATAGTTTACTCAGGGATGAGGAGCGTTCGGCAAACATGGCGGCCTGCGGATTTTGCGGATCCTGAGCAGGCTGTTCCACTTCTGCATGCGGATCAACCAGCGCAATCATGCGCCCACCCCCAAGCACGAACTGATCCACAGCAAACAGCGTCTCGTCGCTCATAAGCTTGGGGTGCACCAGCAGCAACAGATCCACATCCTCACCGATCTCCGAAGCTGTCAACTCGATCGTGCGCACTTGATAGAGTTGTTCCAGTTGCTGCACGATCAACCAGGGCTGTGACATCTGCCGTAACGCTGGATCAAACTGACGACCAACAGGCAGGGCACTGATCAGGCCAATCACGGGGCGTTCGTCGCTGTTCAGAGAATGCACCAGTTTAGCCAGATCGTATTCGAGAAATTGTTCGCGGGTTGGGTCAAGGATCGGGATCACTTCGCGACCATCCACCGAGTTACTGCCGACGATGCCCATAAAGACATTGTCACCGTTGCGTTCGAGCTGCGCCGATCGCAGCCCCTGCGCCACGGCTTCATCTTCGGCTTCGGTAAACGGCTCAGGGTCAATGATCCGAACTCGCAATCGCTCACCGGCCACCGATTTGAATTCATCAAGCAGCTCGGTCACCCGCCTTGCATAGGCACGAATTTGAGGACGACTGACCGTCGCAGTGTCAGAAGAATAAAAGGTGAGGTTGATGGGTTCTTCGATTGACTTGAGAATCTGTTCGGTTCCCTCTGTCAGTGTAAACAACTGAGATTCGGTCAGATCCATACGAACGCCCCGAAGCAGGATGTTGCTCAGAATAATGACCGCAACAAACAGGATCGCCAGCACCGCCAGCGAGGACAGAGACAATCGTTTCAAACTGGATGCTTTCATGTGTGATATTTCCTGATAATCAATTCGTGACAGACAAGACGTCAGACGATGAGTCGTCTACTCGGCCTTTTTCAAGTCAATGACAATGGCATTGGCAATCAGCCAGAATGAGATGGTCAACACGAAAAACAGGATGTCTCGCAGCTCGAGTACCCCGCGTGTAATTGACCCGTAGTGACTCAGAAAGCTCAGAGACGCAATGCCGTCCACCAGCACCTGCGGCAAGATCGCACGCAGAAACTCAAGCACCTCGTTGCGACCAATCATCAAGAACCCGAAACACACCACCACGGTGAGAATGAAGGCAATAACCTGGTTTCGAGTGACCGCAGAGAGACAGGAACCAATCGACAAAAAAGCACCCGCCAGCAGAAAGCTGCCGAGATAACTGGCAAAAATCACCCCATTGTCCGGGTCACCCAGATAATTGACGGTGATCCAGATCGGAAAGGTCAAGGCCAGCGCTATCCCGCAGAAGGCCCAAGCCGCCAGAAACTTGCCCAACACGGCCTGGAACATGGTCACGGGCAGCGTCAGTAGCAATTCAATGGTTCCTGATTTTCGTTCTTCGGCCCACAAACGCATTGAGATCGCCGGCACCAGAAACAGATAGAGATACAGATGCATGGAGAAGAACACCAGCAAGCTGGCAATTTCCTGCTCAAACCAGTTGTTCTGGTAGAACGTCATCCAGCCAGCCAGCAGCAGAAAGATCATGATGAAAACATAACCGATCGGAGTCACAAAATAGCTGACAATCTCGCGCTTGAAAATATTCAGAATCTGATTCATGTCGCTACCTCACCGGTAATCTGACGAAAGACCTCATCGAGCCGACCCCGCTCAACCGAAAAACCATCGATCGGCCAGTGATGCTCTTCGATCAGAGCACTGATCTGGCGATACAGGGCGACACCGGGGTGTGGAACAATCATCAGTTGACGACCCTCATCAAGCACGTCGACTCGACTGACGCCATCAAGCGGCTCGATAATGGGTAGGAGCGACGCTGCTTCTGGCATTGAAAGACGAATGGCCTGGTGATAGTGCGATTTGGCACACAGCGCATCCGGCGTGTCATCGGCCAGCAATTTGCCCTGCGCGATGATGATCGCCCGGTCACAGACCGCTTCAACTTCTTCCAGAATGTGCGTCGAGACGATGACGATCTTGTCTTCGGCCAGGTCGGAGATCAGTTGGCGAACTTCATGCTTCTGATTCGGATCCAGACCGTCAGTCGGTTCATCCAGAATCAGCACGGCTGGATCATGCAACAGTGCCTGAGCCAGGCCCACACGTCGTCGGAAGCCTTTTGACAGTGTTTCCAGTGACTGATGGATCACCTTGCTCATGTGTAATTGATCGACCACAGTCTGAATCCGTTTGCGGCGATGATCGCCAGTCAGGCCACGTGCGTCGGCGATGAAATTCAGAAACTGCGATGGCGTCATTTCGCCATAACCGGGTGCGCCCTCTGGCAAATAGCCAATGACTGATTTTGCGGAGACCGGATCGGACTCGACGTCGAAACCTGCGACGCGGATCTGTCCACTGCTCGGTGCTAGAAATCCGGTGATCATTTTCATGGTGGTCGATTTACCGGCGCCATTGGGCCCCAGAAAACCGAGCACCTGACCTTCGGGTACATCAAAGGTCAACTGATCCACAGCCACCAATGATCCAAAATACTTACTCAAATTATTGATTTCTATCATGATTCCGTATCAGTTGAAGTGGGTCGAATCGATCGTTCCGTAGTCAGGTCAGGACAGCTGACCGAAAACCCGTGCAGGTGAGGAACCAGTCAATAGACCGATTGCACAGCATGGTTTACTGGTCAGTGACCCTGCCTGAGTTACAGACAGCAGCAGCACGTGAATCAAGATCCGGAAGGCGTCGGCTGATGCCAAACCAAACTCCAGACGAGTCGCCGCGAATGATCACGATGGTCTATTATCAGAATACGGCTGGGGAATTCAAGCTTGATTATTCAGCTTGACGTCGAGTCGTTCATGCAGCAGCGATATCAGACGTCGAAAAAGGACAAAAAAAAGCCTGCCGAAGCAGGCCGAGTGAGGTGAGGAAAAATCTATTTCAGGTCAGCTGCCCAAATCGAATTCGATTCGCAGCCTTGCTGTTTGTGGACCTGAGAGTCCAAACTCCGATGGTGGACGGAAAGTCGACTTGCGAAGCGCGCGAAGCGCCGAGCGATCGAACACGCGCCTTGGTTCAGCACTGACCACCGTGGCATCAGCAACGTTGCCGCCGGCATCAATCGTCAAGTGGACATCAACCCAGCCTTCGGTTTTTTCGAGCCAGGCGTCGCGAGGATATTCAGGGTCGACCGCGTCTACAGCAATCAGTTGAAAGCCGGTTGTGCGAGTGGGAGGTTCGTTGATTGCGACCGGATCGACAGTGATTTCTTCCAGTGTCGAAACCGTCGGTTCCAGATAGGCCAGCACAGCGCTCTCCTCGACTGCTTGTTGGTCTGATTCTGCAGGCAGTTGTTCAATGATCAGCTCACTGCTGACAAGCGCTGAGCTCTGTGCAGGCTGATCGCCAAAAGCTGCCTCAGGGGCAATTTCCGGGGAAACTTCAGAGGGAAGTTCAGAAGCAGCTTGAACATCCACCACGGGCTCTTCGGACAATGCAAGCTGAGGAACGACTGGCGTGCCTTCGATCTCGGCGACCTGCTCTGTCACAGTTGAGCTCTCGGCCTCAGCGTCGCTTGTCTCTTCAACATTCGAGTCGTCAGAGCCAAACCCGCTGTCGAAGCCACCCATCAGTGCGCTGCGATCCACCTTGAACTCTATCTCTGGAGCCTTGGTCACTTCTGGCGCCTCAAGCCGAGTCGGCATGTCCGACTCTGTGCGCCAGCTGGGGCTGTTTTCCTGAGCCTGAATAGTGCATGCCAACAACGCCAGCAGCGAAGCTGAATGGACTGGAAGTTTCATTCGATCTCACCCGGTGCTATCACTCACCTGTATTCTGTGATGACCACCTCGTCAATTTTGTGACGCACCTCACAGTTTCCGCCGAATGTGACAGAGTTCACAGATTAGCAACAATTGCCGGATGGGTCAGACGATGCCCAATTCGAAGGCCTTGAGCACGGCGCGGGTCCGATCACGGACACCCAATTTGGACAGCACATTGGACACATGATTCTTGACCGTGCCCTCAGCAACACTGAGGCTGTTGGCAATTTCCTTGTTGCTGTAGCCGCCGGCCATCAGCCTGAGAATCTCGGTTTCTCGCTCGGTCAATGGATCTGGACGGTCCAGTGATGAGAATTCATTGCGCATATTCTTCAGGCCTGACAGAAGCCTTTCGGTAATGGCTGGTTTGACCAGTGTGCCACCCTGCGAGACGGTCTTGACCGCACCGACCAGTTGTTCGAGGGACACATCCTTGAGCAGGTACCCGCGCGCACCGGCCTTGATGCCCGCCAATACCAGCTGGTCATCATCGAATGTCGTCAGAATGATCGTTGGGGGCAATGTCTTACGCTCTGACAGCTCGACAAGCACATCAAGGCCGGACAGACCCGGCATGCGCATGTCCAGAAGCATCACGTCTGGTTGCAGGGTTTCCAGCGTCTCGATGGCATGTTCTCCATCCACCGCTTCACTGATCACCTCGATTTCATCAGAAAGCTCCAGCAGGCTGCGAACGCCCTTGCGGACCAGTGTTTGGTCATCGACCAACATGACTCTAATCATTGAATTTTCTTTCCTTTGAATGTCTCACTACGACGTGCTCTCATCTGCGCTCAGAAAACCGGGTCAGAATCTCAGTTCGGCAGGTAGCCAGGCATCGACCTGGAAACCCTTGCCTCCACTGGACTGAACGCTCAGCTTACCACCGATCTGTTGCACCCGTTCGGTCATTCCGTTCAATCCATTGCCCTTGCTCAGGCCATCAATTCCCCGTCCATCGTCATAGGCGCACAGATTCACACCATCGTCATCGCTGTTGATCGACAACCACAGATTGCGTGCTTCGGCATGCTTGACCGTATTGGTAATGATTTCCTGGGCGCAGCGTAAAATCAGTTGAGCGCGCTGTGGGTCGGTCGTGACAAAATCATCTGGCAAATCCAGGTGAATGTTCAGGCTCGGCACCCCCTCGATCAACTCTTCAAGCGCACCGCTGATGTTGATCTGATCCCCGGAGCGCATACTACCAACAACTTCTCGCACATCGCCCAGCAGCAGCCGGGCAACCGACAGGGCCTGATTGACGTGGTCCAGCGCCTTGCCTTTGACCAGATGGCTGGCCACTTCCAGATTGAGGCTGGGCCCTGTCAGGTGGTGGCCCACCAGGTCATGCAACTCGCGGGAGATTCTCAGTCGCTCGGCAACCCGTGTGCTGTCCGCCAGCAGAACCTGAGTAGCACGCAGTTCGGAGTTGACCTGACGCAGGTTATCC
>QIKT01000177.1 GCA_003233095.1 Oceanospirillales bacterium
GTCGGCAAAGGCTGCGTTTTCACTGAGAAAGCCGTAGCCAGGGTGAATGGCATCGGCGCCTGTCTGCGCAGCAGCCGCTAGAATGCGGCTGGCATCAAGATAGGATTCAGATGGTCGAGAGGCACCGATGTGGACGGCCTGATCGGCCATGCTCACATGCAGTGCATTGCGGTCAGCATCGGAATAGACGGCCACCGTATTGATGTTCAATCGTCGACAGCTGCGGATGATCCGGCAGGCGATTTCACCGCGATTGGCAATCAGTACTTTTCGGATCATGTCAGCTCCTCTGGCGGCCATTCGGGTGTCCGTTTGTCGAGGAAGGCAGCGAGGCCTTCCTGTCCTTCCGGCGCGACTCTGAGTCGACTGATGAGGCGGGCTGTTGCCAGATCCATCTGTTGTTGATCGGATTCAGTGCGCCCGCCGATCAATTGCAGCAGGGGTTTGACCTGGCCAACAGCAACAGGTCCATTGCGCCGCATCTGTTCGATCAGACCGTTGACTCCGTCATCCAGTGCAGGCTCTACCACGCAGCGATGGATCAGCCCCAGCTGTTCGGCGGTTTGCGCATCAAAGCGTTCGGCGGTTCTGAAATAACGAGAGGCCTGTCGCAGTCCCATCGCCTCGACCACATAGGGTGAGATGACGGCGGGTAGCAATCCCAGCCGGGCTTCTGTCAGTCCGAATCGAGCACTATCGACGGCGACAGCCAGGTCACAGCAGGCCACCAGACCCACACCGCCACCGAAGGCTGCACCGTTGACCCGGGCGATGGTGGTTTTGGGATGAAATGCGAGGCAACGCATCAGTTCGGCCAGCTTCAGCGAATCGCTCAGGTTGTCCTGTTCACAGGCATCACGCATCCGCTTCATCCAGCCCAGGTCTGCGCCGGCGGAGAATGATCGACCGGCGCCGGTGAGGATCACAAATCGGGTGTCCGTTCTGGTCGCGGCCATCTCAAGGGCGTCGATCAGTGTCTGAATGAGACCATCGTCGAAGGCATTGTGAATCTCCGGACGATTGAGCGTCAGGGTCAGGGTATCGTGTTGATGGCTGATCGCCAGCGGGTCCGAAGAGGTCATCATCACATCCTGAACACGCCAAACGGCTGACGTTCCATGGGTTTGTTCAATGAAGCGGAGATCGCCAGTCCGAGCACGCGACGGGTCTGTGCCGGATCGATGATGCCATCATCCCACAGCCGCGCGGTGGCGTAATAGGGATGACCCTGGGTTTCATACTGATCTTCAATGGCCTCACGAAAACGGTTCTCCTCGTCTTCGGGCCAATCATCTCCACGGGCTTGCATGCCGTCGCGCTTGACGGTGGCCAACACCGAGGCGGCCTGCTCGCCGCCCATGACCGAAATTCGCGCGTTCGGCCACATCCACAGCATTCTGGGTTGGTAACCTCGTCCGGACATGGCGTAGTTGCCAGCACCGAACGATCCGCCGATGATCACCGTGAAGCGGGGCACGTGCGAGGTGGCAACGGCCGTGACCATCTTTGCGCCATCTTTGGCGATGCCGGCATTTTCGTATTTCTGCCCGACCATGAACCCGGTGATATTCTGCAGGAAAATCAACGGGATGTTGCGTTGATTGCACAGTTCTATGAAGTGAGCCCCTTTGAGTGCAGACTCTGCAAACAGAATGCCATTGTTGGCCACGATGCCGACCGGATAGCCATGCAGATGGGCAAAGCCACACACAAGCGTCTTGCCGTACTTTGCCTTGAATTCCTGAAACTCAGAGCCGTCGACCAGCCGTGCAATGATTTGCCTCACATCGTATGGGAAGCGACTGGTGCGCGGCACGATGCCATAGATGTCCTCAGCTGGGTAGAGCGGATCAATGGATGGCTGAGTGGCCACTTCCAGTGACTTGCGACGATTCAGGTGACGGACGATGGAGCGGGCAATCTGTAGAGCATGGGCGTCGTTTTCGGCAAAATGATCGGTGACACCCGAGGTGCTGCAATGGACCTCGGCACCACCGAGTGACTCCGCATCGACCACTTCACCGGTGGCTGCCTTGACCAGCGGCGGTCCGCCCAGAAAGATGGTGCCTTGTTCACGAACGATGATCGCTTCGTCGCACATCGCCGGGACATACGCACCGCCTGCGGTGCATGAGCCCATCACCACGGCAATCTGTGGGATGTTGCGTGCTGATAACTGAGCCTGATTGTAGAAGATGCGACCAAAGTGATCGCGATCCGGAAACACCTCATCCTGTTTGGGCAGAAAGGCTCCGCCTGAATCGACCAGATAGATGCAGGGCAGGTTGTTTTCCAGGGCAATTTCCTGGGCGCGCAAGTGTTTCTTGACGGTCATCGGGTAATAGGTGCCGCCCTTGACGGTCGCATCATTGGCAACCACCATCACTTCGATGCCCTGGACGCGCCCGATGCCACAGATGATTCCGGCAGAGGGGGCCGCGTCATCGTAGAGGCCGTGAGCTGCCATCGGTGAGACCTCCAGAAAAGGACTGCCTTCATCAATCAATCGGTCAATCCGTTCACGCGGCAACATTTTGTCTCTGGCCAGGTGTTTTTGTCGTGCGCGTTCGCTGCCACCCAGTCGGACTTGCTGAAGCGTCTCGTTCAGTTCACCGACCAGCGACTGCAGATGCTCGGCATTGTCTTTGAACTCGTCCGATTGTGGCTGTGCGGTATCGGTGATGACTGGCATGGCAGAGAACCTCAGGGCAACTCGATGGCGATGGCAGTGGCTTCACCACCACCGATGCACAGTGATGCGATGCCGCGCTTGAGCCCGCGTTGCTTCAGTGCATGAATCAGCGTGACCATAATGCGCGCCCCGCTGGCACCGATCGGATGGCCCATGGCGCAGGCACCGCCGTTGACGTTGACCTTGTCTTCATCAAGCGACAGCTCCCTGACCGCCGCCATGGCAACGACCGCAAAGGCTTCATTGATCTCGAACAGGTCAACATCCGTGACACTCCAGCCGATCTGATCAAGCAGTGAGCGCATCGCATGGACCGGCGCGGTGGTGAACCATTCCGGCTCGTGGGCATGACTGGCATAGCCAACAATCCTGGCCAGTGGTGTCAAGTTCTGACGGGCAGCATGCTCGGCAGTCATCAGCGTTATCGCTGCGGCGCCATCGGAAATGCTCGAAGAGCTGGCCGCGGTGACCGTGCCGTCCTTGCGAAATGCCGGACGCAGGCCCGGGATCTTGTCGATCTGGCATCGCGGTGGCTCTTCATCGCTGTCGATGGTCAGTTCGGCTTTGCGTGTCTTGACCGTGACCGGCACGATTTCATCACTGAACCGGCCATCGGTCATGGCGGAGACGGCGCGTTCGACTGATCGGATCGAGAACGCGTCCTGCTGCTCGCGACTGAACTGGTAATGATCGGCGCAGTGCTCGCCAAAGATGCCCATCATCTGATTGTCATAGGGGTTTTGAAGGCCGTCGAAAAACATGTGGTCGAGAATTTCGCCATGACCCATCCGATAGCCGCCGCGCGCCTTGGGCAGCATGTAGGGCGCATTGGTCATCGACTCCATGCCGCCGGCAATGACACAGTCAGCAGAGCCGGCCTTGAGCATGTCGCTGGCCATCATGACTGCTTTCATGCCGGAGCCACAGACCTTGTTGATCGTGGTACAGGCGGTTTTCTTGTCCAGACCGGCGCCAAGGGCCGCCTGTCGTGCTGGTGCCTGGCCCAGACCTGCAGGCAGAACGCAGCCCATGATGACTTCGTTCACGATTGCATTGCCAAGATGATTATCAGCGAGGACAGCCTTGATGGCCGTACTGCCAAGCTCAGTGGCACTGACCGGTGAGAATTGCCCCTGGAAGGCACCGATGGCGGTGCGGCGAGCGGCAGTGATGACGATAGAGTGAGATGACATGGCAGTTTCCGTGTGTCGAAGGGACGCCCGGGCGTCCTCAGTGATTGTCGTTGAACAGTTCGCGTCCGATCAGCATCCGGCGTATTTCATTGGTCCCAGCGCCGATGTCATACAGTTTGGCATCACGCAGCAGTCGCCCGGTCGGGTACTCATTGATGTAGCCGTTGCCGCCCAGACACTGGATGGCTTCGAGCGACACCTTGACGGCATTCTCGCTGGCCAGCAGCAGGCAGGACGCAGGATCGACCCTTGACAGGATGCCACGATCGTAATCCTCGGCAACGCGATAGCTGAAGGCCCTGGAGGATTGCAGCATGGTGTACATGTCGGCGACCTTGGCCTGCATGATGCCAAAGGTCCCGATCGGGCGATCGAACTGCTTTCGCTCACGAACATAGGGCAGAGCCTGATCGAGTCCTGCCTGCATGATGCCGATAGGTCCGCCAGAGAGGACCAGCCGCTCGGTATTCAGGCCGCTCATCAGGATGCTGACACCTTCGTTGATTTTGCCCAGCCGCTGGGCATCGGGAATTCGGCAGTCCTGGAACAACAGTTCGCAGGTGCTTGACCCTCGCATGCCTAGTTTGTCGAGCTTCTGTGCGGTAGAAAATCCGGGCATGCCCTTTTCAATCACGAAGGCGGTGATGCAGTGAGAGCCATGCGACTCATCAGCAGTGCGCATGTAGACCAGCAATACATCGGCATCGGGTCCGTTGGTGATCCACATTTTCGAGCCATTGGCGATCCAGTCATCGCCATCACGGCGCGCCGAGCAGCTCATCGATCCGACCACATCCGAACCGGCGCCAGGTTCACTCATTGCTAGCGCGCCGACCCACTCACCGTTACACAGTTTGGGCAAGTATTTGGCACACTGTTCCTTGTTGCCGTTTCGGTATAAATTGCTGACGCACAGATTTGAGTGCGCGCCATAAGACAGTCCGACTGATGCCGAGGCACGGGAAATTTCTTCCATCGCAATGGTATGCGCCAGGTAGCCCATTTCGGATCCACCAAACTCGCCAGAGACGGTGATCCCCAACACACCCAATTCGCCGAGTTCAGGCCAGAGATCTCGCGGAAACTCGTTGCTCACGTCGATCTGTGCCGCACGTGGCGCGATCCGTTCGTCTGCAAATCGACGTACCGTGTCGCGAAGCAGATCGATGTCCTCATTGATGGAGAAAGCGTTCATAGTGATCCTGTGGTGGTTGTGGTCAGGCCGAGCGGTTTCTGCCCGGGAAGCGATGTGGCTGCCGACCCATGAACGGCAATTTGATCTTGCCGATTTCGGTGATACGCTCTTCGGCCATCCGGTCAGCTGCTTTCCAGGTCGGGATCTGATCGCGATCCGAGATATTGAAAATCTGTCCGACGTTATAGTAGATGGTGCGCATCATGCGCTTGGCACGTTCACGATTATAGCCTTCGAACTCGATCGAGACGTTCATCAGGCCGCCAGCATTGACGGCGTAATCCGGGGCATAGACGATGCCTCGCTTGTACAACTCATCTCCGGCAGCATCGTCGGCCAACTGATTGTTGGCCGATCCACAAATGACCTCGAACTTGAATCGGTCGATGGTCTCTTCATTGACCACGCCGCCCAGGGCAGAGGGACAGAAGACGTTCGCATCCACATCATAGATCTCATCCAGACCTACCGCTTCGGCACCGAGTTCATCAACGCATCTCGCGACGGCTGTTTCGTTGATGTCCGATACAAACACTTTGGCGCCTTCGGCGCGTAACAATTTCACCAGTTCAAAGCCGACATGGCCGACACCCTGAACGGCATAACTGTAATCGCCAATGTTTTCATTGTTGTATTTGTATCGAAGGCTCGCACGAACCCCCTGAACGGTCCCAAAGGCGGTAAACGGCGATGGATCACCGGAGCCACCATGGACCTGGTGAACGCCAACGACATTTTCGGTTTCCTGAAACACGTATTCCATGTCGTTGACATCGATTCCGACGTCTTCGGCAGTGATGTAGCGACCATTGAGTGAATCGATGAATCGACCCAGAGACCGAAATAGCGCTTCGGACTTGTGTTTGGATGGATCGCCGATGATGACTGATTTGCCGCCACCCAGATTCAGCCCTGAGACGGCCGCCTTGTAGGTCATGCCGCGGGACAAGCGCAACACGTCATTGAGTGCTTCCTGCTCCGACTTGTAGGGCCACATGCGCAGCCCGCCGAGTGCAGGACCCAGGGTGGTGTTGTGGATGGCAATAATGGCTTTCAGGCCCGCATCCTTGTTGTGGCAAAAAACCACTTCTTCGTGGCCGGTAGTCGAAATCGTTTCAAAAAGATCCATAGTGTCCTCACGTTGCAGCAGTCATCTGCAAGGCAATGCTTCAATAGAGTCGAAGGTCGTAACCCGACTGGCGTGTTGATCAGAATTGACGGTCCGAACAGGCGGCCCTGCTGCCATGATATGTTGCGACTTCCCGGCACTGTTCGGCAATCATTTGCCGAGTCAGGAACCAGAGTCAGGGTCTTCGTTGCTGCCGAAATCAAAACCGCGTTATTGTATCGGAAAAGTGTCCTTGTCGCACCCGACGTTGGTCCCTGTTCGGCATCGATTGCTGGCACAGCTGCAAGTAGGGGTGAGTCTTGCCGTCGAGCGCTGGCCTGAAGCGGCAGTGAATCTGGCTTCCGCAGACGCTGGTCGAACCTCCTCAGCACTGATTGGACGCTACGTCTCAGGACGCTGAAAGTGTTTCAGGAGCGCGAGAGCCGGCCTCATCACGAGGTATGCTGTCTGGAGTCACATGACTGAGCCAGGGAGCCTCTGAACAAGTGGTGATCGGCTGTCTTGAGCGTCAAACCCGCCCCCTCTGCGTTGCATGAACCGAGCCATAGCAACACTATGACTCGGTTCATACGCCTTGATCGGACGTATTTGCCATCTCAATCCAATCCGCTTAAGACTTATTCAGAGGCTCCCAAGCACTGCGTATTGGTTGCGATGATCAGCTTGCAGGATCAGAGGTGGTGTCGATATTTTCGTGCCAGGCACTCTGTATTTTCGAATTCCAGCGACTGACATATAGAGGAGCCTGAACTGATCCAGGCTTTAGTCCTTCAGTATATTATACCATCAGAAGTGTGAGCTTCGGGCGAGTCGGCCGGCGTCATGGACAAGAAGACTTTGCGTCTGACCCTGCAGACCAGATAAAATGGCGCGCTAACCCGAACAGACTGCTGATGACCTGCAGTCTTCCGGCCGTCATCACCAAGACCGATTCGTTCCCGGAGAACTCTGCATGAAACCGTCCGTTGAATCTGCTCGACTTGCTCCTCAGAATGCGCCTGCGTCGCCGCTGAGATTTGTCACCGCCGCCTCCCTGTTTGACGGCCACGATGCGGCCATTAACATCATGCGCAGACTGATCCAGTCGCAGGGTGTTGAAGTGGTTCATCTGGGACACAATCGAACCGTTGAGGATGTCGTGCGCGCGGCATTGCAGGAAGATGTGGATGGCATCGCGCTCAGTTCCTATCAGGGGGGCCACGTTGAGTATTTCAAGTATATGATCGACATGCTGCGCGATCAGGGCGCAGGCCACATCCGAGTCTTTGGCGGTGGCGGTGGTACGATTACTCCTGACGAAATTGCCGAGTTGGAAGCCTACGGCGTCGAGCGTATCTATCATCCGAATGACGGTATGAAGATGGGGCTGGTCGAGATGATAGAGGACCTGGTTGCGCGGACGCACAAGGCCAGACTGCCCACGGCAATGCCTGAGGAGCGGGGTAGTAACACAACCGTTGATATCGCGCGAACCCTGTCGGCGTTGGAAGATGGCCTGGTCAGCGATGCCAGTATCAGCATGCTGCGTACACAGTGGAAGGGTCTGGAAAGCAAGCGCTCGCGAATTCCGGTGATCGGCATTACAGGAACGGGCGGTGCTGGCAAGTCGAGCGTGACCGATGAAATCCTCAATCGATTCATGCGCAGTATGGCGGGTATTCGAATTGCCGTGCTGGCTGTCGATCCAACCCGCAGGAAAACCGGTGGGGCGTTGCTTGGTGATCGAATTCGCGTCAATTCCATTCGCAACGACCGAATTTTCTTTCGCTCAATGGCGACTCGCCAGCAGCATGTGGCGACCAGCGCCATTCTGAATGACAGCATTGCCTACCTGAAGTCGCTCGACTTTGATCTGATTATTGTGGAAACCGCGGGGATTGGGCAGTCGGATTCGGCCATCGTCGATCTGGTCGACTTTCCCGTGTATGTGATGACCTCAGATTTTGGAGCGGCCTCTCAGCTTGAAAAGATCGACATGCTGGATTTTGCCGAACTGGTGATCTTGAACAAATTTGATCGGCGCGGCAGTGAAGATGCCTTGCGCGATATTCGCAAGCAGTGGAAGCGCAATCGGCTGAAGTTTGAACTGACCGACGAGCAGGTGCCGGTCTATCCCACCATTGCCAGCCAGTTCAACGATCCGGGTGTCAGCTGGATGTTCAGCCAATTGTGTCAGCGGGTGGCTGAACATCTGGGTCTGGATCTCGATCAATGGACACCGGAATTGGACCTGTCGGTCACCGAACCACGCGCAGTCGAGTTGATTCCAGCCGATCGCAATCGCTATCTGGCCGAAATCGCCAGGCAGGGCAGACAGATCAATCAAGCCATCACGGTACAGGCGGATGCGGCCAGTCAAGCTCAGCACTTCCACGAATCACTGAAGGCGATTGAGGATCCACTGTTGCCTGATCCATTGGCCCTGTATGCCGATGAGGCACTGCATGAGGACAACGGGCAGACCGACAAGACCTTGCGTCATCTCAGGCAACGTTATCAGGAAGCACTACGATCGCTTTCCAGCGATTCGGTCGCTCTGTTGCTCGAGTGGCCGTCGCGCTATCAGGGCGTCCGCAGTGATTCATTCAGCTATGAAGTTCGCGGCAAGAGCATTACCGGCAACAATTACCGGACCACGCTGAGCAATAACAAGGTGCCCAAGATTGCGCCGCCAGAATATCGTGACTGGGGTCAATTGCTGCGCTTTTTGTCGCGCGAAAACCTTCCGGGCGCTTATCCGTTTACTGCCGGTGTGTTTCCGTATCGCCGCGACGGTGAGGATCCAACCCGGATGTTTGCCGGAGAAGGGACGCCGGAACGAACCAACCGACGTTTTCACTATCTGTCAAAAGACTCGGCGGCGGCTCGATTGTCGACGGCCTTCGACTCGGTCACCTTGTACGGCGAGGATCCCCATGTCCGGCCGGACGTTTACGGCAAGATTGGCAACTCGGGCGTATCCATTGCCTCTCTGGATGACATGAAGAAGTTGTATTCAGGCTTTGATCTGTGTGCACCCACCACGTCGGTCTCGATGACTATCAATGGGCCGGCACCCATGTTGCTGGCGTTTTTCATGAACACGGCGGTTGATCAGCAGGTTGAACTGTATCTCAAGGCCGAGGGTTCGTGGGGCGCGGCCGAGGCCAGGATTGAGGCGCTGTACGCGAACCGACAACGCCCTCGGTACCACGGCGATCTGCCCGAAGGAAACGATGGTCTGGGGCTTGCTATGCTGGGTGTTACAGGAGATCAACTGATCGATTCGGAGAACTATCAGCGCATTCGTTCCGAGACGCTGAGCCGGGTCAGGGGGACTGTTCAAGCGGATATTCTGAAAGAAGACCAGGCTCAAAACACCTGCATTTTCTCGACCCAGTTCGCGCTGCGAATGATGGGCGACATTCAGCAATTTTTTGTCGATCATGCGGTTCGTAATTTTTACAGTGTGTCGATTTCTGGCTATCATATCGCCGAAGCCGGGGCCAACCCGATTACCCAACTGGCGTTCACACTGTCCAATGGCCTGACCATGGTCGAGTATTACTTGTCGCGTGGCATGCAAATTGATCAGTTCGCGCCCAATCTTTCGTTCTTCTTTTCCAATGGCATGGACCCTGAATATACGGTCATCGGTCGAGTCGCCCGCCGAATCTGGGCGCGTGCCATGAAAGAACGCTATGGGGCCAGCGAGCGGAGCCAGAAGCTCAAGTATCACATCCAGACATCGGGTCGTTCGCTGCATGCTCAGGACATTCAGTTCAATGATATCCGAACCACATTGCAGGCCCTGTATGCCATCTTCGATAACTGCAACTCCCTGCATACCAATGCCTATGATGAGGCAGTGACCACACCGACCGAAGAATCGGTGCGTCGAGCCGTGGCCATTCAATTGATCATCAATCGTGAGCTGGGGCTGAACTTCTGCGAGAATCCGCTGCAAGGGTCCTTCATTGTTGATGAGTTGACCGATCTGGTCGAAGAGGCGGTGTATCGTGAATTTGAGCGTTTGTCCGAGCGTGGTGGTGTTCTCGGGGCGATGGACACCATGTACCAGCGCGGCAAAATTCAGGATGAGAGCATGCTGTACGAGTCGAAGAAACATGACGGCAGCCTGCCGCTGATTGGGGTCAATACTTTCCTCGCCGTTGATGGCGGTCAATCGGTTGGGGCGATTGAATTGATTCGATCAACCGTTGATGAAAAGCAGCAGCAGATCGATCACATTGACACGCTCAAGCTGGACGGTGAAAACCGCACGGCTGATCAGTTGACCGAACTGCAGCAGCAGGCCATTGCACGAGAAAATACGTTCAGTGCTCTGCTGGAGGCCAGCAAGACCTGTTCGCTGGGCCAGATGACCCATGCACTGTATGAGGTTGGCGGCGAATACCGACGCAACATGTAAATCACTTCCGGATCGACTCGACCCGTCCACAACCTGGAAGGTTCGGGGCGATCCACAGAACAGCCAAAATTGGAGAAGTTCATGATCACAGCACGGATCACCATACCCAGACCGCCCAATGAGCCGGTCAGGGAGTATGCCCCTGGATCGCAGGAACGCCTCGGGATCGAGGCTGGAATTGCCGAAGTTCAAGACAAGGTGTATCAGATTCCAGCGATCATCGGTGATCAGTCGATAACGACTGATCGTCGCGGTCAAGTGGTCATGCCACATGATCATCAGCATGTACTGGCAGAATTCAGCAAATGTGATCACACCCACGTGGAGCAGGCGATCGACGCCTGTCACGTCGCAGCACCTGCCTGGCGCGCCCTTGACTGGCAGGATCGTGCTGCGGTGTTTCTCAAGGCAGCCGATCTGCTCGCAGGGCCCTGGCGAGACCGAATGAATGCGGCCACATTGCTTGGGCAGAGCAAGACGATCTACCAGGCAGAAATTGATTCGGCCTGTGAGCTGATCGATTTCTGGCGCTTCAACTGTTTTTATCTGAATGACATCTATGCCGACCAGCCGGGCTCTTCTTCGGGAATCTGGAATCGTGTCGACCATCGACCGCTTGAAGGCTTCATTCTGGCCATCACGCCATTCAACTTCACCGCCATCGGCGCCAATCTGCCCACGGCGGCAGCACTGATGGGCAACACGGTGATCTGGAAACCATCCAATACCCAGATGCTGTCAGCCTGGATCACGATGCAAATTCTGCACGAAGCAGGACTTCCACCAGGCGTGATCAACTTCTTGCCAGGTGATGGTGCCGACGTTGGCGACCCTTGTCTTCAAAGCCCTGATCTGGCGGGGATTCACTTCACCGGTTCTACCAGCACATTCCAGCACTTGTGGCGGGAAGTAGGGCAGAACATCGAACGCTATCGAAGTTACCCACGGCTGGTAGGCGAGACAGGTGGCAAGGATTACATCCTGGCTCATTCGAGTGCTGAACCGCGCGCTTTGGTCATCGCGCTGGTTCGCGGTGCCTTCGAGTTTCAAGGGCAGAAGTGTTCAGCGGCATCGCGTGCCTTCATTCCTGCATCACTGTGGGATGAGGTTGTGGCTGGACTGAAACGTGAGGTCGGGTCCATATCAATGGGCGACCCGAGAGACTTCAAGCATTTCATGTCGGCGGTCATTGACGAGCCGTCCTTCGATCGCATCGCCGGATTCATCGATCATGCCCGTGGCTCCGACGATCATGAGGTGATCATTGGCGGCGGTTGTGACAAATCGACAGGCTTCTTTGTCGAGCCAACCGTGGTGGTAGCCAGCCAGCCGAATACCCGCCTGATGAGCGAGGAAATCTTTGGCCCGGTGCTGACCTTGTATCGGTATGAGGACGATGCGCTTGAGGCCACCATCGATGCACTGCGGTGCCATCTTTGCTCGCGATCGACAGGTCATCGCCGAGCTGACCGATCGGCTTCGTTTCACAGCAGGCAACTTTTACATCAATGACAAACCCACTGGCGCCGTGGTTGGGCAACAGCCATTTGGCGGCGGTCGCGCTTCGGGAACCAATGACAAGGCCGGTAGCATGCTGAACTTGCTGCGTTGGGTGTCTCCCCGCACGATCAAGGAAACCTATGTGCCGGCAACCAGCTATCGTTATCCATTCATGGGTGAGTGAGTTGACGAGTACAGGTATTCTCCGGGCTGCTGCATCATGTGTCAGTGGTTCGGTGAAAGGCACAAAAGTGATATCATGGTGAAACAGCACCAAGACCAATAATGAGGATGTTATGAAAAAACAGTATTTGATGATTGCCGCCGCTGCGGCCAGCATGGCGGGCGGGACTGCCATGGCTGATGCCAGTGATTGGTACCTGAGCGCCGGTGGTTCGTATATCAATTCCGACGAACGCCGTTCCAATGACAACGATTTGTTTGGCTATTTCGGCCTGGGTCGCTATATCGGCGAGAAGTTCGGTGTCGAACTGGACTATAACGATTACAGCTTTGATCTGGGCAGTGGTGTCGGTGATGTGGATATCGACGGATTCATGCTGACTGGTCGCTACTACTTCATGGGCAATGACACCGTGTCTCCGTTCCTGGCGGCGGGTGTCGGACGTCTGGATCACTCCACAGCCTTCACCAGCAATGACGAATTTGCCCTAGACCTTGGCTTCGGTGTTGAAGCACCGTTTGCTCGCCGCTGGGCCGGCCGTGCCGAGATCGTCTACCGACTGGATTCGGACAACACGTCGATCAATACCAATGAAGATGATTTTGATGACTGGAAGCTGAACTTTGGCCTCACCTACGCGTTTGGTGATCGCAGCGGGTTGACTGAAACGGTTGCCGCAGTGGCACCGCCTGTCGCGCCAGCCACCGATACCGATTCGGACAACGATGGCGTCATGGATCGCAACGATCGCTGCCCGAATACGCCTGCCGGCGTCAGGGTCGATGCTAACGGTTGCCCTCTGGACAGTGACAGGGATGGCGTGGTCAACAACATGGATGACTGCAAGGACACTCCGTCTGGCAATATTGTCAACGACAAGGGTTGCAACAAGGTCCTGCTGGTTGAGCTGACCGGTGTTCACTTCGACTATGACAAGGCCACTCTGACCGTTGCAGCGACATCCATTCTGGATGAAGGTGTTTCGAAGCTGAAGGAATATGATCACATCAACATCAGCATCGCCGGTCACACCGATTCGCGTGGTTCGCACAGCTATAACCAGGGGCTCTCAGAGCGTCGCTCCAAGGCCGTCTATGACTACATGACAAGCCACGGTATCACATCAACTCGTATGCAGTGGGCAGGCCATGGTGAGAACAAGCCGACAGCCAGCAACGACACCGAAGAAGGTCGTGCTCGCAACCGTCGCGTCGAACTGATGATTTTGAATAACAAGTAATACGATTCAGATCGCACAAAAAAGGCAGCCTTCGGGCTGCCTTTTTTGATTGTCAAACTCGAACAGGAACAGGCTGTCAGAAGACGAACTGTGGCTTGGGTGATTTGGCCAGGATATCGAAAGCAATGATGATGCGCGTGCCATCGCCTTCGAAGGGATGGACGTAGTGGTTGTACCAGGGAGGAAACAACACCAACAGCCCCTCGACCGGGTGCAAGCGTCGTGTCGCAGGATGGCCATGCTGCATGGACTGTGGAATCGGATTCATGAATTCGATACAGCCCTGTGGTGCCGGTTTATTCTCTGGAATCTGAACATAATACACCCCGCTGGCCAGATTGGATGGCGTAGGGTGGCAGTGCGGCCCCTGCCAGTCACCAGCATTGAGCACGTTGGACCAGCCGATAGGCCAGTGCGTTAACGGTGCGGCTTCGTCACCGAAGGTTTGTGACAGGAAGGCTGACACGGCGGGCATCAGCAGCTGATTCTGGAACGTGCGGATGCTTGCATCATCGGTCTGAAACAGATTGAAGTCGGTCGACGTCTGATACCCACCCTGAGTTGAGATCAGCCCTGAATTGACCGCATTGCGGTCCGAGTCACGATCCCGGTCGGCCATCTGTGTGATCATTGAAGCTAATGATCGGTTCAGATCATCGACCTGATCGAATTGGCGTTGAAGCACGAGATTGGGCACGTGAACCTGAGACTGTTCTCGAAATGGCATGTCAGTCATGGCTGAGGCCTCCCTTAAGTCGGAATGATTGCTTACTCGATGTCGATTTGAGTGCTGACCGAGTTGGCTATAAAGCAATTCAGGTGCGCTCGATGATGCAGTTGCTCCATGGTCGCAGTGTCAGGTGCCTCACCGTCAAATTCGATCCGTGGCTTGAGTACCACACGCACCATGGCCATGCGGCCCTCGTCATTTTTGCCCAGGAAACCTTCCGCGTCATCCTGATAGGAGTTGATCACAAAGCCTTTGCTTGCGGCCATATACAGAAAGGTCAGCATATGGCACGCCGACAACGAGGCGGTGAATGCCTGCTCCGGATCGACCAGGGCCGCATTACCACCATAGGCCGCTGCAGCGGATGCCATGACAGACTCACCGCCATCGAATGTCCAGGGGTGATCGGTGCTGTATTTGCCGGGCTTGAATTCCTCGCCATCTCGTTGCCAGTTCAGTGATGTCTTGTGACTTGCCATGATGTCTCTCCGGTTGCTTGTCAGATATCCATGACCATTGCGCTGAATGGTTCAGTGCGATGGTTGAGTGTCAGATGACCTTCATTTCGCGGCCCACCTTGATGAAAGCAGCAACGGTCTTGTCCAGGTGATCTCGCGTATGTGCGGCAGAGACCTGCAGTCGTATTCGTGCCTTGCCCTTGGGGACCACCGGGAAGAAGAAGCCAATGCAATAGACGCCTTCGTCCATCAGTCGTGAAGACATGTCCTGGGACAGCTTGGCGTCGTAGAGCATGACCGGAACGATCGGGTGGGTTCCTGGCAGGATGTCGAAGCCGGCCTCGGTCATCGCCATTCTGAAATAGTGAGTGTTTTCTTCCAGGCGATCGCGAAGGTCGGTCGAGCGATTCAGCATCTCGAATACCTTCAGTCCGGCCGCGACCAGCGGTGGCGGCAGGGAGTTGGAGAACAGATACGGCCGCGAGCGTTGTCTGAGTAGATCGATAATGGGTTGTCGCCCGGTGGTGAAGCCACCTGCGCCGCCGCCCAATGCCTTGCCAAGCGTTGATGTGAACAGATCGATACGGTCCATGACACCATGATATTCCGCCGAACCACGGCCTGTTTTGCCGAGAAATCCGGTGGCGTGACAATCGTCAATCATGACCATCGCATCATGCTTTTCGGCCAGGTCACCTATCTGGTCAAGCTTGGCAATATAGCCGTCCATCGAAAAGACGCCATCGGTCGCAATCAGGCGCGTTCGGCAATCAGCTGCCTCGATCAGGCATCGTTCAAGGTCAGCCATGTCGCTGTTCGCGTAGCGAAAACGTTGGGCCTTGCTCAGACGGATTCCATCGATGATCGATGCGTGGTTGAGGCTGTCTGAAATAACCGCGTCTTGTGGGCTGAGTATGGTCTCGAACAAGCCACCATTGGCATCGAAACAGGAGTTGTAGAGAATCGTGTCGTCGGTGCCGAAAAATGTCGAAATCGTCTCTTCAAGTGACGTATGCAGTGTCTGGGTGCCGCAGATGAATCGAACCGAGGCCATGCCAAAACCGAACTCATCGAGCGCCTTGTGGGCCGCTTCAATCACTTCGGGATGATCAGCCAGCCCCAGATAGTTGTTGGCGCAGAAGTTGATCACATTTTTGCCAGCAGCAGTGATATCGATTCGCTGCGGAGTGCTGATAATACGTTCGCGCTTGTACAGGCCATCAGCCTCGATTTCTTTCAGGGTGTCGCTGTAGTGCCCAAAATCCAGAGTCATGGTCTCTCCTGTCTGTTCAATGTGCTACTCATGATGGCCAGCTGCAGACGACTTTACCGCACAGACCCTGATCCATCAGATCGAAGCCAGTCTGAAAGTCATCGATGTCAAGGACGTGAGTCATGGCCTTTTCCAGTGGAAAACCGGTCAGCACCATCTGGGTCATCTTGTACCAGGTTTCATACATCAGGCGGCCATAGATGCCATGCAGTTCCAGCCCCTTGAAGATGATCTGATTCCAGTCGATCTGTGCGGTCTGAGGCAGGATGCCAAGCAAGGCGATTCGACCGCCTGGATACATGCCTTCGAGCATGTCCTCGAAGGCCTGTCCATTGCCGGACATCTCCAATCCGATATCAAAGCCTTCGATGCCAATCTCGGCGCTGACCTGTTTGATGGATTCTCTGGTGACGTTGATCGTGTGACTGGCCCCCATGGTTCGGGCCAGTTCGAGTCGGTAGTCGTTGACGTCAGTGACCACCACATGTCTGGCTCCGACGTGGCGACAAATGCCGGCCGCAATAATCCCAATCGGGCCGGCACCAGTGATCAGTACATCCTCCCCGACAAGATCGAACTTCAGGGCACAATGGGCTGCGTTGCCGAACGGGTCAAAAAAAGCCGCCAGTTTGGGGTCGATGGCATCAGGGATTCGCCAGAGGTTGGCGGATGGCACCACCACGTATTCGGCAAAGGCACCATCACGACTGACACCGATCCCCACGGTGTCTGGACACAAATGCGATTTGCCACGTTTGCAGTTTCGACAGACACCGCAAACCACATGTCCCTCTGCGGAGACGCGTTCACCAGTCTCATATCCGGCCACACCCGGACCGATTGCGGCAATGCGGCCGACAAACTCGTGTCCAATCACGCGTCCGGGTTCGATGTTCTTCTGCGCCCAGTCGTCCCACTTGTAGATATGCAGATCGGTGCCGCAGATGGCCGTGTGTTCGACTTTTATGAGCACTTCATTATGACCAACCACTGGGAGGGGAACCTCGTGCATCCAGATACCGATGCCGGCGTCACGTTTGACCAGAGCTCGCATGTGTTGAGTCATGAAGGGCGATCCTTGGGGAGGGCTGCTGTCTGCGGCCAAGTATACGTGAGAATGCCAGAATGGTCATGAAGTCGGAGGACTTTCAGTCGGCGTCAAGGGTACTCATCAGTGCGTCGAACGTGTCGCTGGCACCCGCTCTGATGATGAGGTCGCAGCGGGCGCTCAGTGGGGTCTCTTGCGGGTTGATTTCGGCCACACAGGCACCGTGAGATTTGGCTAACAGAGCCAGTGTGGCTGCCGGTTCAACCACGCTCGATGTACCGATCGACAGAAACAGGTCACAGTGGCAACTGGCCTGAATGGCTTGCTCGATCTGATTTGGTGACAGTGATTCGCCAAACCACACGACGTCTGGGCGGGCAAGTCCGTCCGGATGATGTCCCGATGGCGGGGGAGGACCTGGCAGATAAGCGACATCCGGATGCCATTTCTGTTCTCTGATGAACTGATGGCTGAGGTGGCATTTGCTGCGCATGATGTTGCCATGCAGCTCGATGACCTCGTCTGATCCGGCCATCTGATGCAGGCCATCGACGTTCTGAGTGACCAGTGTCAGAGATTGTAGTCGCTCGCCGAGTGCCACGATGTTCAGATGCCCCCGGTTGGGGGTGGCATTGCGAATCTGTTCCCGGCGCCATTGATACCAGGACCACACTCGCTCTGGATGGGCCAGAAAGGCGGATTTTGTCGCCAGATCACGAGGGTCAAACTGCGACCAGTAGCCATCCTCTGTATCCCGAAACGTGCCGATGCCGCTATCAGCAGACATACCGGCACCGGTCAGGATGGTCAGCCGACACTCTGGCCGCATCAGGGCAGCCAGCGCCATGATTCGCGATGGGTCAGGTGTGGCGTTGATGTAATGAGGCATCATGTCTGAGATTCGTCGATCAGCCAGGATCGGGTTGAATCAGCGGCCACGGAACTCGGCTTTGCGCTTTTCAAGAAAGGCCGTTGTCCCTTCACGCATGTCCTCGGTGGCACAACACAGACCGAATAGCTGGGCTTCATAGTCCAGACCGCTCTGTAATGGGACGTCGCCGGCAGCCTGAACCGCAGCAATGATGTTTCGCATGGCCAGAGGTGCAGAGTGTGCCAACTGGCTGACCAGAGTCTGAATGGTGTCATCCAGTTGTGCTGGCTCACAGACCTGGTTGAGCAAGCCCAGCTGCAGCGCTTCGTCGGCTTTGATCAGTCGCCCGGTCAAGGCCAGCTCAACGGCTTTGCCTTCGCCAACCAGACGCGCCATGCGCTGTGTGCCGCCAAAGCCCGGCATGATCCCGAGGCCAATTTCGGGCAGCCCCATTCGGGCATTGCTGCTGGCGATCCTCAATGTGCAAGCCATGGCCAGTTCACAGCCACCGCCCAGGGCAAATCCGTTGATGCGAGCAATCACAGGCTTGCCGAGTTGCTCGATTCGGCTCATTAACTGCTGCCCGTACTGAGCAAACTGCTGAGCATCCATCGGATTGAGTGTATTGATCTCGGAAATGTCCGCTCCGGCGACAAAGGCCTTATCACCAGCCCCGGTCAACACCACAACCCGAATCGACTCATCACAGGCTACAGACTCAAAGGCATGATGCAGTTCTGTGACGACTTGACGATTCAGGGCATTGAGCTTGTCAGGGCGATTGATGGTGATGGTGTAACAGCCATCATTGCTGAGAAGCTCAAGGGTGTGGAACTGACTCATGATGTGGATGCTCGCAGCGGATGAGACCCCTATAGTACAAACATGCGCATCCAGGGTCGAGTCGGGTCTCCCGGCGGGACGGCTCGGTAACCGCCGTCCCGCAATGTCCAGTCCTGCAGCTGACGTCAGTTGCCGGTGCGGCGGATCGTACTGCTCAGGCCCTCATTGACCTGATACTCATGTGAAGTGACGTACGACTCCAGTTGTTGAAGCCGCAGTTCAAGACGCTCCATCGAGTAATTCACCTGGCTACAGGTGTCCGACGGGGCATTGGTTGCCTTGCGCCAGAATTGCTCATGTTCGCGACTGGCAAACTGGTCGGCTGGAAGCTCAGGCAAGACGAACACGGCGATCAGGTAGGCGATGGCCAGCATCGGCAACAGCGGTGAGAACAGCGGGATCAGGATCAGCAAACGAACCCAAAACAAGGGCACGCCCAGATAATCGGCAAGCCCTGCACATACGCCACCGACCCAGCCGCGCTTGCGGTTACGGTACCAGCGTCGTTCTCGTCCATGACTGAGTTCGGTGTTCATCGCGAATCCCTCCATCCAGGTGAGTCGGCGTCCAGAATGCATTCCAGAGTCCGAATGCGTTCTTCCATCTTTCTGGACGACGACCAGGTGTGCGTCAGCTTACCCTCTGCTTCGGGACTGAGACCACGCAGAGAGCGCGCTTTGGTGATGTAGTGGCTGATGATCCACAACGGTGCCACGACGGTCATGAAGATAATGCCCCATACTTCCAATGCAGCTCCCATTATTGTCCTCCAGCGGCCTGCTTGACGCGCTCTTTCAAGGCAGTCAGCTGGGCATCGACCTGGTCACTATGATGCAGGGCATTGATCTGATCGTGCAGCCCTTCGCGTCGCCCGAACCCCATGGCTTCCACATGTGATTCGGCCTGTTCGATTTTCTGTTCTACCGCGTCAAAGCGAAGCAGTACATCATCAATCCTGTTGTCATGAATCTGGGCCTGGGTTTTCAATTGGGTCTGGGCAGTTTGATGACGAATGGTCAGTTCTTGCTGTCGCTTGCGTGCATCAACAATTTTGGCTTCAAGCTTGCCGATATCACTATTGAATCGATTCAACTGATCTTCAATAACCACCAGTTCCTGCTCCAGCGCCTCATGACGGGAGACCGCACGGTTCTTTTCAAGCAACGCCGCGCGTGCCAGATCTTCGCGGTCCTTGCTGAGCGCCAATTCGGCCTTTGCATCCCACTCCTCTACTGACTCTGTAGCCTGGCGAAGTTGCCGCTGTCGTTCCTTGCGTGAAGCGATCGACTTGGCAGTGATCGACCGCACTTCGACTAGCGTGTCTTCCATTTCCTGAATGATCAGGCGGGAGATTTTTTCCGGATTTTCCGCCTTGTCGAGCATTGAGTTGACATTGGAATTGATGATATCGCTCATTCGAGAAAAGACGCTCATTGTTTGCTCCTGATGGTTGGGCTTGCTTTATCTAGGCACATTTCATGCCAAGAGAGACTCATTTTTTCAAGTGCATGAAAACTATAATAATAAGTATGCTCAGGAACGAAATGCACTGTCTGCGGTCTGAATTGATTGGTGAAATTCACCAGCTGCCCAGGTCAGATTCACCAATCGATGTGCCTGGCAGTTTGTCGGACTTGACATGATCTACTGCGGAAAATCCGGGTTTGGCCAGATTCCACGATCTTTTGAGGCGAATAGCACCGCTATTCAACGAAAAAGATCGTGGAATCTGACTCAATTCGACTTTTCCTCGCTACGACCCGTTAAGCCCGACAGGCTGCTAGCGATGGATGAAAGATTCAGGACCGGTTCATCGTCAGGCCTCATACTGGTGTCGGTCTTCACACATAGAGTTTGCGATTTCGCTGAGGATGACTAGAATAGCCAGCCTGTTTGACCGATCCGTATTGCCCATGATCATCTTGTTCGTGGGTTACCCTCGAGCAAGAACGATAAGTTTCCATAGTGGAAATGGAGGAAAATGAATGAACTCTAGAGCCCTTAGCCTGATTGCACTACTGCTGGTTAGCACCGCAGGATATGCTCAGGATACTACCAGCGAAAAAGGCAAGCTCAGCTATGCCATTGGCTACCAGATTGGCTCTGATCCACGCTTCAAGGATCTGGATCTGGACAACGATACCGTGATCAAGGCGATCCAGGATGGCATGGCAGAACGAGATCCAAGTATCCCGGAAGAAGATATGGGCGAGATGCTCAAGGCCATGGCGGAGCAGATTCGTGCTGATCAAATCGAGAAGTACAATGCGCTGGCCGAGGAAAACACCGCCAAGAGCAATAACTTCATGGACGACAACAAGAATAAGAACAGTATTGTTGTTCTTTCCAGTGGCGTTCAGTACCGCGTGGTTGAGAGTGGTACCGGCGCCCGTCCGACGATGGAAAGCGATGTCACCGTACATTACCGCAGCATGACCATGGACGGCCGAGAATTCGACAGCTCATTCATTCGCGGTGAGCCGGTAACCTTCACGGTCAATCAGGTCATCAAGGGTTGGCAGGAAGTACTGCCGCTGATGAAGGCTGGGGCGCGCTGGGAAGTGTTTGTGCCAGCAGAGCTGGCTTTTGGCAAGCGTGGGCAACCGCCAGTCGGCCCCAACGAAGTGGTGATCTACAACTTGAATCTGGTTGAAATCAAGTCCTGATCTGATTCTTCTTCAGGACTGACCAGACAGCGGGCTCTTCAGGAGTCCGCTGTCAGTTTCTGCTCCAGCAAATTGATTTCCTCCATGGCCGATTCCATATTGGCCTTGATCTGATTGATCAACTTCAGAGATTCGCTGACAAAGCCGGGAGCAGGGGTGTGCGCCGGGTTGTTCTGTGACAGCCAGTCCTGACCCTGAGCAATCAGGGCGGCATCCTGATCAGGCACGAACTGACACAGATACACAAAGCCATGAATCAGCCCGTGTCGGATATCCGGCCTGAGTTGACCCAATTGTTCGAAGACGGTCAGGATGGCTTCTTGGATTCGAGATTTTTCATAGGGCAAGCAGGAGTCGGGGTGTCCATACAGGCCGCTATCGGTCTGATTGAGGATGTTGCCGTACTCACTGACAATCCGGGTGGCTATGGTCAGCATCCGGAGGCTCCTGTCTGGTTCGGGTCGAATTATAGGCCATTTTTTGACACAATGCGGCATCGACGCATACGCCCCTCCCGATCTGAGCAGGATACTTCAGGCATGACATCAGCATCATCGGACAAGCAAGCATTCCAACTGATCGAATCACCCTGCATCGGGGTCTGTACTCTGACGGCGGATGATGTGTGTCAGGGATGCCTCAGAACGGTGGACGAGATTCTCAATTGGGTCGATTATTCTCATGGGCAGCGCCTGGCCGTCATGACCGGATTGCCCGCCAGACGGGCTGCGCTGATGGGCAGTCTGTCAGGGGAACCTGCTGATGGATAAGGATTGCCTCGTGGTCACCATCATCTCGGACAACCCTGACCGATTCACACAGGAGACCACAGACCAATGTTCAGACTACTGACACGGATCAGAGCCCGCATGGGGCACCCCAGATCGATGCTGCTGGCAGGCATTGATTGTGAAACGGCGGATCAGACGGCCGAAGGACTGATGAAGGCCAATGCCTGGTATCGCCAGGCTGTCGCTGTTGGTGTGACCGAAGCCAAGTGGCACCTCGGGGTCAATTATCTGGGCGTCAAAGGTGGTGAGAAGCGGCCCGATGACGCGATTGTTCTGTTGACCGAAGCGGCCGATGCAGGCCACCTGATGGCCATGTGGACGCTCGGTATGCTGTACCTCAAAGGGAGCGCATTCATTGACAAGAACATCGAGAAGGGTTTGCACTGGCTGCACGCAGCCGCAGAGACTGGACATTCACGCTCCTGTGATCAACTGGCAGTCATCTACAGGGACGGCGAGTACAGTGTTGAAGCAGACCCGGCAGAGGCTGAACGTTTCCGCGCGATGGCGCTGAGCGACACGCCACTCGGTGATGACACGGATCAAGACAAACGTGACTGAATGGTGTACGGGTCTGGCACCTGAGGCAATCATTTCACAGCTTCGAGCCAGTCAATGTCCAGAAGACAAGACCCCAATACCGCGAGCGGGGAAAAACCTGACCCGAGCGGCGGTGCTCATTCCTCTGGTCAAGCGTGACAATGATGTGGATATTCTGCTGACCGTTCGCAGTCAGTCGCTGCGTCAACATGGTGGACAGATCAGTTTTCCGGGCGGCAGGGCGGATCAGACTGATCATGGTCTGGACCAGACGGCACTTCGCGAGACTCACGAAGAAATTGGTATCGCTCGAGATCAGGTCGAGCTGCTGACAGCATTGCCCGAGTCGCCGACCTTCAGTGGCTATCAAGTCAAGCCGTATATTGGGTTGATTGAAGGCGCGCCGATTGTTGCTCTGAATCCATCCGAAGTCGATGAGGTCTTTTACTATCCGATCTCGCATCTCCTCGGTGAGGATGCCATCACCGAGCGTCAGGTGTTTTACAGGGGGGAACCACGTGAATACCAACTTATCTTGTATCAGAATTATCGTATCTGGGGCGCAACCGCAGCGATTCTCTTGCAATTCAAGCAGTTGCTCAGTCACAATGGAACATGATGGCCGAAGGTGCCCGTTACAGGATTGCTGGTGAGACCCTATGCTGAGAGACGACATTCTGAAGGTGGCCAACGAGGCTATTCACAACCGATTTGAACTCAGAGACGAGGTTCTCAATACAGAGCTGCAGTCTTTGAGCATGGCAGTACAACGGACTGCCGAAGGCGATCCACTGGCTCGCCACGGCGTCAAGCTCAGGGTCATCTGTGAGCAGGATCTGTCGGATCGGGCACAGATCATTTGGAGCAGCCTGAAACGGGCCTGCGAAAAAGCCCGCGTCAAAAGAGGCCACGCTTTACTCAATGACTTGATGGAACTAACCTCTGAGTTGATGCGTCAGGAGAGCATCCGATTGGCCGGAACTCTATCCAGCTATCGCGATCACGTCAATCCCTTGCTGACAGGCTCTGCCAGGAAAGACGCCAAGTGGTTGTCGCATCAGACGCGAATGGCTATGGAAAAATATTCTAGTGAGATCGAACTGTTCGTCCGAAAGAAGGCTGGCTGAACGCCTCACAAACCCGTGTGGACCAGACGTCCAGCCATGCGTACGACTACCAGGTGTAGCGTGCCGTGTACATGACCTTCTTTTCAGCCTCCGGATCCACTTCCACATTGAATTCAAGCGTTGCGGCATCTGTTTTCTCAAAGGGATCGGACTGCCGGATCACCTGCCAGTTCGACCAGCGATAGACCGATTCTCGAATCAGTACTTCGACTGACTCACTCTTCTGGTTACGCAGTGTCACCTCGATGGTCTCTTCCATCCAGCGTTGTTTCGTATCGATGCTGAAATCAAGCTGTTTGCGTTCGCCAATCACGTCGAAGGCATTGCCCAATTTCAGGCTGATCTCCTCATTGCGTGGGGTGTGATCAAGCGTGTCCTCGCCAATAAATTCCAGATTGCCATCGTCGGGGTCTTGCTGCGAGACTCGAATTCGTCCAGCAGGCATGGGCACACCGAGACCATGATCACGGCTATTGACGAACTCAAGGAACACCTGGACATCCGATTTGACCGGAAACGGGTTGTTGCTGCCGGTATTCGGTCCACTGCCATAGCCCCAGCCAGCGTGCCCGGCGTCAAAGATCAGGGTCTTGCGAACGGGTACGTTTTGCACCGAGGGAAACAGCTCCAACTGTTTGATTGATCGGTCGGGCAGGGTGGCTGGACGACCCAGAGTGTAGAGGTGATATTCGAACAGTTCCTTCTCGCTGAACCCATCTGCTTTCTCCTGGGCCATGTTCTTGATACTTGCGCCCGTGACTCGAATGGGCTGCTGAGATTGTGCGCGATTGACATCGCCAGCGATGAGTTTCAGTTTGGCGTCCTCGAAAGTACCGCCAGACTGATTGACAATGGTCACCCATGAATTCAGATCCAGCGTGTCACGCTCGGGCTGATAAATGATGTTGTAATCACTCCACCAGGTCATGCCGCGCGTCTCATAACTAACCTGAACATCGTGCTTCCCTCCTCGCTCACTGCGAACCAGCCAGTCCAGAGTCGGCTGGGTAATCAGGCCGTCTGGCAGTTCGGGAAAGACGATATTGCGCGCGCCAGCGCTGATGCTGACCATTTGGCCGTTGTCCAACTGAATAATGACGTCACTGCCAGAACTTGCCATCAGCTTGCCTTCGACCATGTTGAAGGTTTCTCCCATGATCTGCTGAACCGTGATCCGCTGGCCCAGATAGCGCTCCAGCATGCGGCCAGTACCGACCAGATCATACTGGTAGTTTTGTTCCAGCACAGTCGTTGTGTCTGGGTGGCTCAGTGATTTGAACGATACGGTGGTCGGGTCTATCCCCGCAGCGACGTCCGTGAACTTGAGGTTGCCGGTGCCTTTTATCAGTGACATTTCGGCCACACTGCGAATCATCGCATAGCCCGGGATATTCATTCTGAAATTGGGGTTATTGGCCTGCGCTTCAAACGTCGAAGGGTTCATCGCGCCGGGCGTCGCCTTGCTGTAGATGGTGATATTGTGCTGAGTCATGTCCGAAGGGGCTCCGATGGCAGTTCCAGTCAGCATGCAGGCGCTTGAAATCAGGGGGATCAGCTTCATATCTCTGAGTATCCTTGTGCGAGTGTGAGTCAATGACAGAATGGATAACGCATCACCGGTCCATCCGGGTCTTTTCAGGTCTGCTGCTGTTCATGTTGTCAGTCACCAGTATAGCAATCCTGTCTGCTGAACGGTCAGACCCAGATCCAGCGCTCCAGTTCAGCGACCCCTGGGTGCGTCAGATGCCACCGATGACCCGCATGCGAGCCGGCTATGTCCAGATCCACAATTCGTCAAACGAGGTAATCAGCATTATCGGGGTTCGTTCAGCAGACTTCGAGTTGGCTGAAATCCACCGTTCGATCGAAATCGATGGGCGCTATCGAATGCAACTGGCCCAACCGCTGGAGGTCGCGGCCGGTCACACAATCGAGCTCAAGCCGAAGGGTCTGCATGTGATGCTGATTCGACCTGTCGAGCCGGCTCCCGAGGATCAGATCGACATCGAGTTTCAACTCAGCAATGACCAGAGTGTTGTCGTCACATTCGACATCCGATCTTGAATCACCTGTGCGGACAGTCAACTGCGAATGCGGGCAAGGTCCATCTTCCAGCAGCCTGTCGGACTTGACATGATCTACTGCGGAAAATCCGAATTTGGTCAGATTTCCCAATCTTTTTCGTTACATAGCGGTGCTATTCGCCTCAAAAGATCGAAAAATCTGACTCAAGTCGATGTGTCCTCGCGACGATCCATTAAGTTCGACAGGCTGCTGGGACTGATGATGCTGGGACTCTCCCAAACCCTCATGGCCTTGTCGCCAACTGATCTGTTCGAACCCGGGTATCACCTGTCTCTTAGCGATGACCGGACGCATCTGGTCACCCGCTACTGCGCTGATCCCTTGCCATCACGTCTGACCCGAGAATTCCGCCAGGCCCGCATTAGTGGTCAACCGCTACTGTGGCTTGAGGGTGAAGACGAACCGGTGAGGCTCAGTATGCAGGGCAATCACAGCATGACTCTTCCTGCCCGTGCATCACGAGGCTGTGTTCAATGGCAAGCCGAGCTGGATGATCTGGTGGAAGATCGCTACAACCGCTGGCTCGATGACGACATCTGGGCGTTGTCCATCAATCGCTGGTGGTGGCGTCCTCACGGTCAACAGGTGGCGTCGATGTCAGACCGTCACCGCGATGTGACTATCAGTCTGGCCCCGAACCACTCGGTTTCGGCACCGTGGCGGGCATTGGAGCCTGCTGACGGCGGTTCTGTTCGCACAAACCGTGCGCGATTTCGTATTCCTCTGAAGGTCAACGATCGTCGAGGGATGCTGCTGATTGGCGATTTTCTGCAGCGACGATTGACACCCCAACCCGATTCGTCAATGGATGTGGACCTGGCCATTCTCAGATCTGAATCTGCGCTTGAACCGCTCGTCGCCCAAAGGCTGACGGGCTGGTTACAACATCATCTGGACAATTTGTGGCTGGCCTATGGTCAATGGCCCACAGCTCGTCTGCAACTGATCGTGATTCCCACTCAGGGAGCCGTTGCTTCGGCGGGCTACCATCTTCCAGGTGAAATCAGCCCGGTTTCCTGGGCCGAAGTCCTCAGAGGTCATGGGCCGGCGATTCTGGCGATGGTGGATGTTGGGCGAGATGCTGCAGCGTTGAGGCAGGATTGGACGCTTACCCACGAGCTGAGCCACTTGCTGCATCCGATCTTGCCCGGTTCGATGCGCTGGGTGTACGAGGGCATTGGCAGCTATTATCAGAACGTGCTCAGGGCACGATCGGGTGATCTGAGCGAACAGCAAGCCTGGCAGCAACTCTTCGATGGATTCGAACGAGGTCGTGCTAACAGCACCAATGGCACACGACTGAGCGATGGCATGCGTCAGGCTGGGGGCATCATGCGGGTGTACTGGTCGGGAGTGGCTCTGGCGCTGATGAGTGATGTCCAATTGCGCATCGACAGTGACAATCGAATGTCTCTGGATCTGTCGCTCAAGCGATTGAAGGCGTGCTGCATTCGTGAACATCTCGTTGTGAGCTCAGATGAACTGATGAGGCAGATGGGTGAGGTGACGGGCAGTGATCTGTTTGAAACACTTTATCAGGAGATTGAACAGCGTCCCGGGTATCCAGATCTGAGCAGAGTCATGTCATTGCTCGGGATTGATCTGGTGGTCGGCAAGGTGGTTTTGAGCGCTGACGCTGTCCATCGTCAGCGGCGAGAGTGGATCATGTCCAGTAGCTCACGGTTCAGTCGACTGCAGATGTGACGAGTCGGAAAGTCCGACAGTCCGGGCTAGGAAGCCTCTGAACAAGTCGTGATCGGCTGTCTTGAGCGTGAAATACGCCCGCTCGGCGTTGCATGAGCTAAGAAACCTCTGAACAAGTCATGACCGCTTGTCTTGAGCGTCAAACACGCCCTCTCTGCGTTGCATGAGCCGAGCCATAGCACCACTATGACTCGGTTCATGCGCCTTGATCGGACGTATTTGCGATCTCAATCCAATCCGCTTGAGACTTGTTCAGAGGCTCCCTGGCAAACCAACCAGCAAAAAGGTGAATGCGATCAGTTAAAAAAAACGTTTTGCCAGACGCGCCGCCAACTGATCATTGGTCAGAGGTCAGAGGTCAGATCTGGTCCGGAGGCAGTGATTCCACCTGCTCGTTCATGCAATGATGAGGCTTCCTGTAAATACACGAGTCTTCCATCTACTCAGTGTCAATCGATCATGTAGTTTGCAAGAATGGTGCTGCAAGTTTATGATTTAACAATTAATTTGCAATGTAAAAAATGTAAAACTGTCGAAGATGCCCGAACGTTTTTATAGTCAGTTCAGCTCATAATGAGCAGCAGGTCGGCTCGAAGGTCAGCCAACCTTGAAGGTGCCTTGCATCACGGCGAAGTGACCCGGAAAGGTGCAGACAAAACTGTAGGACTCGCCGTCCTTGATCAGTCCACGGTCAAACGTGACTGACGTGCCGCCGCCGCC
>QIKT01000202.1 GCA_003233095.1 Oceanospirillales bacterium
CGAGCCGGTGGCTCCAGTATTTGAAGATTTGTGTGGGAATATACATTTGAACTCAATCAATCATATTCAACCCTTTCATCTGGCACTGAGTAATGAGACGGGAGAAGCGTGGTTTCTGTTTGACGAAGCGACTCCCACCCAGGGCCGCCTGGAACAGGTTGAACCTCAGTACCGAAATGATGGTGAGCGTGTACGAGTTCAAACCATGACCATGGATGACTTTGTGGAATCTGGCCATGCTGCCCCTGATCTGATCAAGATTGATGTTGAAGGCGGTGCCTTCTCTGTTCTCAGAGGTGCCAGACACACCATCGAAACTCATCGCCCTGGGGTTCTCGTTGAACTGCACGGGCCGGAAGAACAACAGGGCGTCAAGACTGAATTGCTGGATCGGGGCTACCAGCTCTCGACGCTGACTGGCGAGTCAGTCACAGATCCTGTTGGTGAATGGCATGGAACATTGTGGTGTCAGCCCGAGCAGTGACACGCATGGATATCTCGAATTGAAACAATCTGTCAGCATCATTGTGCCGTGTTACAACGGTGAACGAACCATCGTTGCGACATTTGAGAATTCGATGGCTCAATCCCATGCACAGTGTGAAATTATCGAGGTCAACGAGGGTTCCACCGAGAGCATGTATCTGGAGTAATCTTGATGACACGATTAATTGACAGGACATTGCAGCGAAGACTTTGCTGTCCGCATGATGGCAGCGATCTATCAATAAACGACGCTGTACTGAGATGTGAACATGGCCACCAGTTTCCTGTAGTCAATGGTGTTCCGGTGCTTTTAGTTGATGATATGGATCCGACTATCGAATTGTTGAACTGGAGCAAGAAAGCCTCAACAGATGATTCGAATGCTGGCGCCCCCTATTATATTGACACCTTGGGCATCAGTCCTGAAGAAAAAGAATGTCTGAAAAGCTTGATCAATTCTGATGAATCCCCTGTTGATCCGGTCGCCAGTTTTCTCGTTGGTGCGACAGGCGGCTATATGTACGTCGACCAAATTGGTGCGATGTCACACTACCCAATTCCCGAGATACGACTGCCTGAATGTGACGGTGAATTACTTCTCGACCTGGGTTGCAGCTGGGGCCGGTGGTCGATATCCGCCGCGCGTAAAGGTTACTCGGTTATCGGCCTGGATCCTTCACTTGGAGCAGTGCTTGCTGCAAAACGCATTACTGAAAGTATGGGCCTCGAGGCGTTATTCGTTGTCGCAGATGCTCGAGCGATCCCATTCAAGCCAGACACATTCGACGTGGTTTTCTCGTATAGCGTACTTCAATATTTTTCGCATGAAAACTTGCTCAAGGCACTGAGTTCTATTGAGGGAGTGCTGCATAGAAAGGGAAGCATTCTGATTCAGATGGCGTCCAGCTATGGGCTCCGTTCCATCTATCATCTCATGCGACGAGGGTTCAGGAAGACGCGTGACTTCGAGGTGAGATATTGGAGTCCGGGGCGTTTGCGGAAGATGTTTTCAACACACTTCCAATCAATTCGAATACAGGCCGATTGTTATCTGGGTCTGGGGCTACAGCAGTCCGACAAAGACTCAATGTCAGGCTTGAAGCGCTACTTGTTGAGTTTCTCGGCTTTCATGACTCGAATGAGCACAAAGTTCAGACTTCTGGCGTATCTCGCTGACAGCTTGTACCTGAGCAATTCACAGACACGCAAATGAGTTCTTAATGACAGTTAGTATCATCATCCCATGCTTCAACGGCCAACGTACGATTGCACTGACGATGCAAAGCGCACTCAATCAGACTTACGGACATTGTGAAATCATCGTCATCAATGATGGATCTACTGATCAGAGTCGGCAGATCATCGAAAGATATAATGACCGACTTATTGCCATTCATACTGAGAATCAAGGCGTCAGTGCGGCCAGAAACCTGGGCACTGAGAGGGCATCAGGGGAGTGGCTGATCTATCTGGATGCCGATGATTTGCTGACCCGAGATGCGATCACCAGTCGTTTGGATTGTAGCAGCAGGTCGAATGCTGAAATCGTCTATAGCGATTGGCAAAGGTTTCAATATGACTCAGAGATGATCCAGATTCCCGGCAAAGTTGAATCGACCCGGATTGGCGATGTTCATTCAGACCCGGAGATCGCCTGTGCCACCTCATTCTGGTCGCCGCCAGCAGCCCTGATGTATCACCGGAACGTCATCGAGAAGATCGGTGGTTGGAGCGAAGCTCTACCGGTCATTCAGGATGCCAGGTTTTTGTTTGATGCGGCTTGTACAGGTGCTGAGTTTTCTCATCTGCAGAAAATTACCGCGATGTACCTTGATGATGATCCCAATAGCCTCTCCAGGCAGAATAGTGGTCGTTTTATTCAAGATGTGATGACAAACGCAATCGAGATCCAAGAACGCTGGCTGAGTCGCGATGTGCGATCCGGGACATTACTGCAGTATCAGTCGGCACTGTCATCCATTTATGACTATGTCGCGCGTGAATCCATGCGAGTGAAAGAAATTGAGCTCTATCTGCAGTCGGTGAAACGAATCGACGATCTGATTGGTTTGTCTGCGGCTAGTCGCTGGGTTCGACTCAGTGATCGTATGCAGCGCTGGCTGGGCTTTCAGCAAGCACGAAGTCTATTGCGGTTGATAGGCAAATAGACGCTTTGGTTATATGGCAATGAAACCCGGCGTCATCATGTCCACCCCTGACCTCAGACTCAGCCTGATGAGTATTCTAAGCGGCTTGCAACAGGTGGGCGTCCTAGATCATGTGGTCACGACTATTGGCATCTCAGCGAGTCTGTTGAAGCGCCGTAAGCAATGGCCTGTTTTCGGCCCCCCATTGAATAAGCTGATGAGCAAGAGGGTGTACCCCGACTTTCTGCACGATCGCATGTCATTCTACTCATCTCGAGAAATGTGTCGCATTGTATCGGCTCGAACTGGTATGAAGCGGCTCACTCATCGGGTATGGCATTGGGCAGAGTTGGGTTTCGATCGTCACGTTGCCCGGCAGTTTGCAGGTCGTTCTGCATGGCTCTATGGTATGGAGCACAGTTCAATGGCCAGCTTCCAGCGTCAGAGGGCCATGGGGGGAAACAATGTGATGAGAATGGTCAATGCAGATGGGCGGTATTTGGCCAGAATCCTGAAGGAAGAGGCGCATCGATTCCCGCATTGGGTCAATAATTATTACCGTCAGTTGCTCAACGATCAACAGGACACGCTGGATCGCAAGCAGCAAGAGTATGAGTTGACTGATTTGTTCATTGCCAATGCATCTTTTGTAAAAGAGACCTTGGTTGAAAATGGCCTGGCTGCGGATAAGATATATTCGATTCCAACCGGTTGTCCGGCGACTTCTGTGATGATCAAAGACCCTGACACCAGGGGCAGACCCTTACGGTTTGTTTTTGTCGGATCGCTCTCCCTTCGAAAAGGTGTGCCATACCTTCTGGAGGCCTGGAAGTCGGCAGCCGCGGGAACGGATGCAGTGCTGACTCTGGCCGGATCGAATGAAATGGGCCTTACATCGAGTGAGTTAGCCCGTTACGATGTGGATTATCGCGGAGTGCTGGATTCAACGTCTCTCGTGAATCTACTGGACGAATCGGATGTGTTTGTCCTGCCAACACTGGCTGAAGGGCTCGCTCATTCAGCGTTGGAAGCATTGTCCCGGGGCCTGCCGATCATTTCGACCAGAGAGTCCGGTCTTGGAAGTTTTCTCAAGCAGGGCCATAACGGCTGGCTGATTCCGGCCAGAGACGTGTCTGCGCTGACGCGCGCTTTTGAGGAAGCGATGAATCAACCCGAAAAACTGTCGACTATGGGCAAAGCCTCACATCAGATTGCATCAGAATGGACGGTAGACCATTCCAATCAAGCTCATCAGAAATGTATTACGCAAATCCTCAACAGGACAATTCAACATGGCTAGATTCGCATTCGGTCTTCGCATGCTATATCAGCGTTTTGACAAACAGCGTAGTCATTGCCCATATTGCCACTCGCGATTTTTTGACTGGCGACAAAGAAAGTGGTTACTGATCGAAGCACGCAAGTGCTCACACTGTGCTTTGATCTATCGCTGGCCCACTGAACTGTCAGGCAGTACTCGCGACTTTTACGAGTCGGACTACGATGGTCAACAGGCTACCAATTTACCTTCTGCCGATGAGGTGGATACGCTGAGAGCTGCAAATTTCAAAAATTCACCCTATGACAAAACCAACCGTGAAGAATTCCTTTTAACCGTGTTTCCGAAGAAGGGAAATTTGCTGGATTATGGCTGCTCGTTTGGTTATGCCGCGCATCAGTTCAGAGAAAAGGGCTTTTCCGTCAGTGGCTATGAACTGGATCGAGGTCGAGCTGCATTTGGAACTGAGCATCTGGGAGTCAAGGTCAGCAGTGATGAAGCAGACTTGCAGGGGCAGCAATTCGACATCATCTATGCCGATCACTCCTATGAACACGTCGATGAGCCAGGTCGTGTTTTGGACTTGTGGTCCGATCTATCTCATGCCGGGACGCGTCTGGTTATTTTTGTTCCCAGTGGCTCTGGTCTGGAAGGTCGATCGCTGGGGATGAAGTGGGGTCCGTATCTTGGTGAAGCGCATAACTTTGCATTTACGATGGCATGGTTTCGGGACAATCTGCCAAGACATGGCTGGATACCACGCTTCTATCATCCTGATGGAAAGCCACTTTCAAACCACGAGTACCTGGATGATCATTGGGAAATTGCCATGATCGCCGATCGAGTCGACTGATTGATGCCAAGCTCTCTGTATCCAACGTTGTTGCGCAAGCTGCCTGCTGCATTGTCTTACAAACTCTGGAAACGTTATGGGCGTGAACGACAGGGTCAAAACTTCTGGTATACAACCCCGATTTATGGCCAGTCGTTCACCTATGGTGGAGTGATCGGGTTTAGCAGTGATGCCTTGTTCGCAAAATTGAATATATTCGAAGAAGAAGCCTTCGGGCTTGTACGGTATGGGTTGCAAACCCTGTGGAAAGATTTGCATGTGATACGAGTGATGGATATTGGAGCGAATAATGGCCAGTGGATGCTAAAACTCAATGCACTCGACACGCGATTTTCCTTGACTTGTTTTGAGCCTTTTCCACAGCTGTGCAGCTTTCTGGAAGCGTTGAAGCAGCATAACCAACTGGCTAAGGTGGAGATTTATCAATTGGCAGTGGATGAACGGTCCGCAGAGCAAATCATTCACTATGAGCCAGGTGCCACAGATACGGCTTCGATGGACCCACAATTCATTGAATCGTCGAACAAGCGTCAATTCAAAACCCGTACAATCTCAGTCGATGACTTTTGCGAGCGCTCGGGTCTGACTCCCAATTTGATTAAGATTGATGTGGAACTGTTCGAACGTGAAGTGCTGGCCGGTGCAGCAGACGTACTCGCAAGGTGTCGTCCCATCGTGATATTCGAGTCGTTGCATACGAGTGACCCATTGATGTTGGCCAAGCATGCAGATATCCGCATGCAGATGTCTGGTCTGGATTACGAGCTGTTCAGAGTGAGCAATCAACCCAGTCTTCACCTGACACCAGGATTGAATACCGATCCCAGTTACTGCTTCAACAACTTTGTCGCAATTCCACAATCGGATATATGTCTATTCGCGTCGCTGGTTGGTACTGACTGAGCGATGTGCGGCCTGATTGGGAAAATAGGATTGAGTGGATCTTTGGAGTTGTCTGGGGCCTGGTTGAATCGACGTGGCCCTGATGGTCATGGGCGATGGCTGGAAGAGCACAATCGGGTTGAGTTGAGGCATTTCAGACTGGCTATTGTGGATCCCGATGAGCGTGCCACCCAGCCAATGTCTGCTGATCAGGAACAGGTTCACCTGGTGTTCAATGGTGAGATTTACAACCACCAGGAATTACGAGTTGAGCTAAATGGTCATGATTTCAAGACTGAGTCGGATACCGAAGTCATCATGGCGTTATACCTGACAGAAGGTGTCGATGGATTTCGTCGTCTCAGAGGGATGTTTACCCTGGTCATTGTCGATATGAGGCTTGGGCAAGTGATGTTGCATCGAGACGCGATTGGCAAGAAACCACTCTACTTGTATCAGACCGCTGAAGGAGCGGCATTTTCATCCTCGATCATGCCGCTACTGGCCATGTTGAACAAACCTTTGGTGTCACAGGAGGCTGTTCTCGATCATTATTGGGACAACGCCTACATTCAGCCGTGGTTGTCGGTTGATGAACGCATCAGACCGCTGATGCCATCGGAACTGCTGGTTCTTGATCTGAATGGTCAGACAGTCAGGCAGTGCTCGATTGTTCCCAATGCGACGGTGCTTCACGAGGGCGAGCCACAATCGGAAATTCATGAGCGAATCGACCAATTGCTTGACCAGGCGGTCGAGCGCAGGCTCCATAACAATCCAAACCCTGTCAGCCTGCTTTCCGGAGGTGTCGACTCGACCATTGTGACTGAACGAGCTGTGCGCTTGAGTTGTGTTCCGGTCACTGCATTGACTGTCGGGTCGCTGATTCCCTTCTCTCAGGATGAACGATTCGCACGATTTGCAGCCAGACGTCTTCAACTGCCACTGACGCGTATTCGTCCGGGCGGAGAGGCGCTTTGTTCGCAAGTAGATCAGGCTTTATCCGATCAGGATGAGCCGTTGGGAATGCCGGCATTCTTTCTGTTGCACCGCCTGGTTCGATCTGCTCGCGAGATTGGAAAGATACTACTCAGTGGTGATGGAGGAGATGAGGTCTTCCTTGGGTATCGATCACCACAAGACTGGGTCGGCAAGCGGCCTGAATCCGAGCAGGACCGATTCGAAGTTGGACCTCCGACCCCCGATTGGTACAACTATTGGGCAGTCAATGCCTCAAAATCTACCTTGCTTGGACACATGATGCCCAAGGTCGACCGAGCGTCAGCAGAACAGGGTGCCGAAATTCGAAGCCCTTTATTGGACTGGGATCTGATGGCATACGTTAGATCATTGCCGCAATCCATCCATCTGGCCCAAGAAGTTCCTAAACACTTGCTCAAAGCACAATTGAACCATTGGCCTAGATCGTTCGTGCATCGAAAAAAACTGGGGTTTTCATACTATTTGCGGTGGCACTGGTGGCTCAATCGCTTCAACGGACTTCGGGAATTGATTGAGGATGAAGCACTTGAGACCTTTGAGGCCCGTTTGCCGGATGCCTTGAAATGTCCATCGGATTGTTGGACGTCCACTACAATTCTCAATCACTTCGAGGCGGTCTGGCGATTGTTGACCTGGAGTGCATTTATCAGACGCGTCAGGCAAGCCGAGCCATGAAGGGCCGAATCTGCATCGTCACCAATGCCCCAGTGTCCCAGAACCCCAGAACGGTCAAGGAAGCGGATGCGCTGAGTGCTGCGGGATTTGAAGTGACGGTTCTGTTTGTTCAATACGGCAGCTGGACCTTCCTCATGGATGAGACAATCGTAAAGCGTTCCAACTGGAATGCAGTAATCACTCAGGCCAGAGGTAGAACGATTTTCGAGGTCACCATTGCAACGATTCGGAAGGTGCGGGCCAAACTCTGTGAGTGTCTGTGCCGGTTTATGCCGATCAATCTGTTTTCAGTTTGGGCATACTCCAGATTTTTTTCGGTTCAGCTAAAGCAGGCGTGCAGGATCGAAGCCGATTTATATATTGGGCATAACCCTCAGTCGCTGCCTATCGTGGCACATGCTGCTCGAAAGGTTGGGGCTCGCTTCGCCTTCGATGCAGAGGACTTTCACACTGGACAATATCTGCCTGAAGAGTCTCAACTGCTGAACCATCGATTACTGAGAGATTGTGAGGCGACCTATTTACCAAAGGCGTCATATGTCACTGGGGCCTCGTTCGGCATCACGCGCGCCTTGGAGCAGACTTACGGTCTCGCGCGCACCGAAACAATTCTCAACGTTTTTCCAGCATCTGAAATGTCCAGCAGTGGATCGTCATCCGATCCTGTAGATCGGGTTGCCGATAGCCAGCGCATCTCTCTGTATTGGTACTCACAGATCATCGGTGCTGATCGTGGCCTACAGACGTTGCTGATAGCTCTTGATGGTCTGTCCGAATTCTACGAACTTCATCTGCGTGGTCACATTAATGCCGAGGTGAGGGCTTCGCTGTTGAATTTTGCTCGATCAAGTCGCTTTGAGTCGCAGTTACATCTGCACGATCCGATCAGCCCCGACCTGCTACGTACACGAGCGGCAGATCATGACATAGGTTTGTGTCTTGAAAGCCCGATGATTCTGAACAGGGATCTTTGCACTACCAATAAAATCTTCCACTATTGTCAAGCTGGGCTATTTGTATTGGCCTCAGATACTCAGGGCCAAGTGGATGTCTTCAACCAAACACCTGACATAGGAATGATGTATTCGGCAGATTCGGTTGAATCTTTAAGGCAAGCTCTACGAGCTATCCTGGTTGATCGAAGAAAAATAGAGAAAGGAAAACTGGCAGCGCTTCATGCTGCGCAGAGCCGATGGAATTGGGAGCGGGAGTCAGAAAAATTAATTTCTCTTGTATCCCGCAACATGGAACAAACACCCACATGACTGCGATTCAGAGACTGAAACACTGGTTAAGATTCTTCATTATGCCGGGGACTGATATCTTCACCCGCCGACGCGTAAAACTTGAGAATTACTGGATGCGAGGGCCGAGGCAATTTCTGGATGCTGGCTGTGGCAATGGCTGGTTTTCATACCGGGCATGGAAATCGGGAGCAACAGTCACTGCGGTCTCGAATCAGCAAGAGTTGATTGACAAAGGGGCCGAGTTTTACAATGAATTCCGAGGAGCCCCAGTTGACGGGTTGCAATTCAGACTTCTTAATCTATACCAGTTGACAGATGACAATCACTGTTACGACGAGGTCATCTGTTATGAAACACTGGAACATATTCTTGGCCATGAGACCGTTTGCCAACAGTTCTTCGATTGTCTGAATCCAGGCGGGGTACTTCATTTGTGCTGCCCGAATTCCGAACATCCACGCTGGGCGAGTGAGGATCTTGACCTTCAGGAGCAGGGAGGCCATGTCCGATATGGTTACACCGAAGCCGATTATCGGGCCTTGCTTGAGCCTATCGGCTTTAAAATTGATACGGTGGAAGCTGTTGGAGGGCCCGCTCTGGTGACCCTTCAGGAAAGCGTTCAGATGCGAGTCAGAAAGTGGCTCGGAGAACCGGGCGCGTTGATGGTGTCGATTCTGGCTATTCCATTCATCTGGTTTGATAAAAAACGAATCGAGGTGCCCTTTTCGATCTACGTAAGAGCGGTCAAGGAGTCAGACTCGACTTCGGAGGCAAGAGCTGTTTCTTGAAACGTGTGCTGATCATCTCGCCGTATTTTCCGCCCAGTAATGTGGCGGGTGTACACCGTGCTCGCCTCATGACTCTGAAGTTGAAGGACCACGGCTGGGAACCAGTGGTCTTGACTGTGGACTCGAGAGATTATCAGCAACACCTGGATCACGATTTGCTGGATCTGGTCGCTCCAGATCTGGACGTTCGCACCGTACGCGCCTGGCCTGCGGGCTGGTCAAGCTGGGTCGGTTTGACCGACGCGTCCATGCGAGGGTATCGCGCTCTGAAGAAGGCTGCCATGGCTATTCTCGCTGATGAGTCCATTGATGCGGTCTTTGTGACAGTTCTTCCAGGGTTCATCCTCAAGTTAGTCAAACCTATTGAGCAACGGTTCAAGATCCCGGTCATTGTTGATTATCAGGACCCCTGGTTGCCAGCAAATTATGTCGAGGCGCGGTTCGCATCGAAGTCCTGGCTGGCCTTTCTGTTGGCGCGCCTGATCGAGCCTTCTGCGATTCGTCATTGTTGTCATATCACAGCGGTATCCAGAGGCACTTATGACCTGGTGATGTCGAGGCATTCATCGATTCGCCCCCCCCCATTCACCGAAGTACCGATTGGCACCGCCCGTGAGGATTTTGAGCGGCTGGACCAGATGCAGCGCCCCAACCCCTGGATGGCTGCCCATCAGGACAAGCTGATCATTGCCTATATCGGGAATGTCTGGCCGGGAGCCCTGGAGACACTCAAGCAGTTCCTGACTCAGCTACTTAGTGTGTTGCAAGGCAAGCAGACACCTTACAATGTAGAGGACGTCCATGTGCTGTTCACTGGCACCTCCAATCAAACCTCAGGCCAGCCCAATCCGGTAGTGTTGCCGCTGCTTGAGGCCTGGTCCATCGATGCTGATGTGATCTCTGAGTACCCTGAGCGTCTGTCCTATCTGGATGCCATGAATCTGATGCGACACTCCACAATCAATCTCATCATCGGTTCGAATGATGCACATTACAGCGCCTCGAAAATCTATCCGATGATTCTGGCAGGTCGTCCCATATTTTCCGTACTGAATCGGCATAGTTCAGCCGCCGATGTTCTGGCGCGCGCTGGGGGAGGCATCCAGGTGCTCTTCGACAACGACCACCCGATTTCAGAGCTTGGCGATCAGATGGGTGACCGATTGCAAGAGTTGTTGAGCACTCATTCTCAAATTGACCCGCCTGATACGGTTGCGATTGAACCGTTTCTGGCTGACCACCAGGCCAGTTGCTATGCAGACGTATTCAACCGGGCGCTGGCAGGATGAGCAACAGACAATGTCGGATTCTGATTGTGACCAGTCACCCCATTCAATATCAGGCACCGTTGTTTCGTGCGATGTCGGAGCACTGCCAGTTGCGAGTGTTGTTTGCCCATCGTGTGACACCTGATAATCAGGCTGCGGCCGAATTTGGCGTGGCGTTTGAATGGGATGTGGATCTGACGAGCGGATTCGAGAATCACTATTTGAACAATGTGTCCGAGCAACCGTCTGTCAATCAATACGATGGCTGTGATACGCCTGAGATTCTGGGCGAGATCAGAGACTTTCAGCCAGATGTGGTGCTCGTCTATGGATGGCACCTCAAATGCTACCTGCAAGCTGCAAGGGCCTGCCGATCACTCGGGCTACCGGTCGTTGCTCGGACTGACTCGCATCTCATGACACCGCGCAGTTGGGTCAAATCCATTCTCATGCGTGCGTACTATCCCTGGTTTCTGAAACGATTTGACGGCTTTTGTGCGGCGGGAACGATGTCAGCTGATTATCTGCGTATTTTTCGGGTACCGCAGAGCAAGATCAAGAAGGTGCCTTACTGCATTGACACCCGCTTGTATCAAGCCTGGAACGAGGGTGATTCAACGCTTCAAGGTTTGCGATCAAACTATAAAATCCCGTCTGCTTCGAAAATCTGCCTGTTTGTTGGAAAGCTGGTCCCCCGAAAGCGCCCCGAAGACCTGATTCATGCGGTCTCCAGGCTCAAGGGCCATGATATCTGCTGTCTGTTTGTCGGAATGGGAGCGCTGAAAGAGTCGGTCGCACAGCTTGCCGAACAGCTGAACGTCAAGGCGGTGTTTGCAGGGTTTGTCAATCAGACATCTATGCCGGCTCATTATGCGCTGGCTGATGTGTTGGTGTTGCCGTCGTCACTGGATACTTGGGGTCTGGTTGTCAATGAATCGTTCGCATGTGGAACCCCGGCCATTGTTAGCGATGTGGTTGGATGTCATCCGGAGTTGATCACCGAAGGAGCGACTGGGTTTGTGTATTCTGTTGGTGATCAGACCGAGTTGGCCGAGTGCATCGAACGGAGCCTTTCTGGTCAGCGTGAGTCTTTTGAACAGGCCTGTCTGAGGGTAAGTGACTCCCTGAGCCCGCAAATGAGTGCTCTAAGTATGGTGGATGCACTGGAGAGCCTTTCTTGCACCGTGTCACAATGAGCCAGCCAAGAGCACAATCACACTTCTACCAGTTCGGTGCCTTGTTCTGGGTCTTGTATGGCATCGTGTGTGTCTTTCTCAGCATATTCAGTCATGACAAAGTGCTGTTCATGATGAGTCTTTTCTCATTGCCTGTGGGTGCTCGTCTGCTTTGGCGAGAAGGCGAGCCACCGATTCTGTTCGCGATGTTTTTCATACAATGGCTTCAGATCAGCAGTGGTCTGTATCGTGCCGCATTTGAAGGGACCACACTCATTCAGTCCTATCGCATTGATGGTGTGCTGGATTCGACAACGCTGGCACTGATGGGCTTGATGATCATTTCGGTAGCAGTTCATCTTGTCATTCGAAAGATACCGCCCAACCGTTTCGAGTCTGTCAGACAGGAAATACTCGGATTCAGAATTCATCGCGTGGTGCTCGCTTATGTCATCACAACCGTTATTGTGACTGTCTTTGGTGGCTACTTCTGGCGGTTTGGCGGCCTGGCGCAAATCCTCTTTGCTTTGATCAGTTTTAAATGGGCATTTTATTTTGTCATGGCGGTGACAATTATTCACCGCCGTGAAGGCATGATCTGGCTAGTGCTGGCTACTGCATTCGAAGTCATTCACGGATTTTCGTCATTTTTCTCCGAATATCGGCATGTTTTTTTCGTGCTGGGTCTGGCTATTTTTACATCGTCCGCTCGAATCAAACGCAGCAGTCTTGTGATGGTAGCTGGTGTCTTCGTGGTAGTGATTCTGTTTAGCGTGTTCTGGTCGATTATCAAAGTCGAATACCGGGATTTTCTGAGCCAGGGGACAGGCAGGCAAGTGGTCCTCGTTCCGATCAGTGAACGGTATACAAAATTGGTAGAACTGTCCGATCAGATCGAAGCGGCGGATTTCAAAGACGGGTTCGTTGCCCTTGTGGATCGAATTCAGTATGTCGCCTATTTTGGCCATGTCGTCAGTTACGTCCCCTCCGTCATTCCCCATGCAGGAGGAGAGATCAGTGGTGCCGCACTGCGACACATTCTTCAACCAAGGTTATTGTTTCCAGAAAAGGCAGCTTTGGCGCCTGATGTACTAATCACCGAAAAGTACACCGGTCTGGATATTATCGTTCAACAGGGCTGGCATACAGAAGTACCGGTGGGTTACATGGCCGATTTGTATATAGATTACGGGCGCTGGGGCATGTTTGTAGCACTGTTCCTTCTGGGGCTGCTCTATGGGTGGCAATATCGATATTTCATTGCGCGACCCAAGTACTTGATCTTTGCATATGGCTGTATCTCGGTCATCATGAAGACGGCGGCTGATGTGGGCACCTCCCTGGTGAAGATTTTGGGTGGGAACATTACTGCATTTATTGCAATTGCTCTTGCATTCCAATTTCTGGTTCCACGGATCTATTCGTTTCTGAATGAGCGGCCTCAGTTTTCTGCTACAAAACGGAAATCGATGTCGCAGTGAGTGATCGCAGAATCAGCCTGATTGATAGTTTGCGTGGAATCGCTGCTCTGGTTGTGGTCTTTCACCATCTGCAAGTAGTGTTCCTTGATGCATCAGTGATGCTGGGAATGGCAGATTGGGTTCGAACTCTGATCATGGCGATTTCTGATCTAAATGTAGAGGCGGTGCTGTTGTTCTTTGTCATTTCCGGCTTTTCAATCACCTACAGTTCTCGCAGATATCGATTCGACTCATCACAGCATTGGCGTGTCTATATCACCAAGCGTTTGCGGCGCTTGCTGCCGCTTTATTGGGCGTCGCTGATATTGGCCTTGATGATCGGACTGATGCGAGGAGTGGCAAGCCAATCGGAATTTAGCGCACTGACACTTCTCGGGAATTTTGTCTTCCTGCAGTCACCGGCTACCGTCTCTGGAAACTGGTTTGCTCCGTATGGACAGAACTATCCGCTGTGGTCGCTGTCATTCGAGATGTTTTTTTATCTGGTGTTTCCAATCCTTGCATGGCTTGGGCTTGGATCAGATGATGGGCGACCATGGCAGCGGTATCTGACCGATAGCCTTGCTGTACTTCTATCTCTGGCGGGTTTGTTGATCCAGCAATGGAGCCCCAATCCAGTTGCGCTGTTCGCCAGTCACTACTTGATCTGGCATCTCGGACTCGTGCTGGCACGTCAGCACCTGAGTGAGAGAAACGACAGGTTGTTGACTGGAGTCGCAGCCTTTGTTGGGGTTGTGATCTTGACGCTGGTTCTCGAGAAGATGCCATCGGCGACGATCAATAATCTCAGAACCGGTCTAGCCATGTTTGTGATCTGGCAAATCGCCACAGTCATCAATCGAGACTGGACATTGATTCACTGGATTGAGCGAGGGATCAATACCTTGTTTCTTCAGCTGGGTCTCATCAGCTACGCCATCTACTTGTTTCACTATCCCATTATGCATTGGGTCAAATCCTGGCAGTGGTCCTTGTCGATATCCATCACGATCACAATGATTTTGACAATCATTCTGTCCTGGTCTGCTGAGAGGTATTCACGACGATTTTACGCTTCCCCAACAGATCCGAAACAATCAGGTCAGGCAACATGAAGTCAATATTTGCTCGATCATTCAGCAATCGGTTCACACGATACGTCCATGAGGGGCATATGAGACGTCGGATTGCTAACAAGAAAACCCGGAATCAACTCAACCTGCAATGGCATCGGAATTCGTTCAAGGAATCGGAGAATATTTATCTGAAGTACGCCAAGTTGTTCAGGGACAACAGTATGCGTGTTGATTCGGGTCGATGGCCGATTCAGTTCCGTGATGCTGAATTTTCTTTACCGATCAGACCAGACCAGATGTGGCTTGATTGGGATCTGTGTCTATCGGTGCTTGGGCACGAAATCGAAATCAAGCAGACCTACGCCAACTTGCTCGATTCGGAGTTGCAATTTGATCTGATGGTGGATGTGGGCGCCAACTACGGGACACATTCGGCACTGTTTCTGGCCAATGGTCTTCGTTCAGTGCTCTTTGAGCCTAACCCGCACTGTCTTGAGTATATCGAGGAACAGGTCCAGGAGCATGAATGGCCTGCCGAGGTACACGCTTGTGCAGTGGGTGACAGTGATGAACCCCTGACGATTCACTATCCACAATTCGACACCTGGTTGGGGAGGATCAGTGATGGAGAGGTGCCCGTGTTTGAAACGGATCAAGCTATTCTCTCCCACAAGGTCAAGCAGGTCAGGTTGGATGACTGGTGTGACGAGTGGTCATCAAAATCAATCTTGTTGAAAATCGATACTGAAGGTCACGAATTGAATGTGCTCAAAGGCGGGCGCCGTTTACTTGAACAGAATCGGTCGTGGGTGCTGTTCGAATCCTGGAAGGATGCCTCACGCTCCAGGCTTTTGAAACTGTTCGATGAGACAGGGTATGACCTCCACTCTCTTCCCTATGACCCACGCTGTCCAAATGGTGCTCTGTCTGCGAATGATTTCCTGGGGCACCCCGAGCAGAATTTCCTGGCGATTCCACGATGAGCGGTTCTGATATCTACCATTATCCTGAAGAAAGCCAGGCGGCATACTGGAACCATTGGATGCTGCAACATGTTCTGCCTGTCTTGAAGCTACATCAGGTCAATACGATCTTTGAAGTGGGCTGCGGCAATGGTTCAGTCACTCATCTTGCAAAAGAGGGGTATGAGGTCGTTGCGATTGACCCCTCCGAATCTGGTATCGATTTGGCGCGGAAATTGGATTCAGCGATTCGTTTCGAATGTGATGATGTCGGCCAAATTTCAAGGTCAAACAGTTATGGTCAATTTGACTGTGTATTGAGTCTTGAGGTGATCGAGGATTGTTACTCTCCGGCTGAATTCATGGCGGCAGTTAGTGCTTTGCTCAAACCCAACGGCCTGGCCATCATCAGTACGCCATATCATGGGTATCTAAAAAACCTTGCTCTGGGAGTGACTGGCAAGATGGATGCCCATTTCACTGCTCTGTGGGAGGGTGGTCACATCAAGTTTTTCTCGACCGATACGCTTGGCCAACTTGCCACCGATCATGGTTTGGAGGTCGAATCATTCAAGCGCGTTGGCCGCATACCCGCACTGGCCAAGTCCATGATTCTGTTTGCTCGCAAGCCCGCTCGTGAAAAGGGTGCACCGAGTGACTGATTCACTGCTATTTACAAGGATGCACTGTTGAACATACTCGGGCTCAATGCCTTTCACGCCGATTCCTCAGCGGCACTGGTGATTGATGGCACGCTGATTGCTGCTGCAGAGGAGGAGCGGTTTCGGCGCATCAAGCATTGGGCCGGCTTTCCGACTGAGGCGATTCGCTATTGTCTGGCTGAGGCGGAGATTGGCCTGGGTGAGATTGATATCGTCGCTATCAACACTGACCCGACGGCCCAGCGCTGGCACAAGCTGGCGCATATTATTCGTCATCGGCCCTCGCCCAGGCTGATTCTGAATCGATTGCTGAATCGGGGGCAACGGCAATCGATTGCCGAGTACTTTGCCGCTGAATTTCCCGAGCAGTCTTTGCGAGCGCGGATTGATCATCATGAACATCATCTGTGTCATGTGGCGTCCGGGT
>QIKT01000004.1 GCA_003233095.1 Oceanospirillales bacterium
CGCAGAGGGGGCGTGTTTGACGCTCAAGACAAGCGGTCATGACTGGTTCAGAGGTTCCTTAGCTCAGGCAACGCCGAGCGGGCGTATTTCACCATCAAGACAGCCGATCACCACTTGTTCAGAGGCTCCCTGGGAGCCTGCCGGACTTAGCATGATCGACTGCGGAAAATCCGGGTTTGGCCAGATTTCCGGGTCTTTTTCGTAACATAGCAGTGCTATTCGCCTCAAAAGATTGAAAAATCTGACTCAAATCGGCTTTCCCTCGCGACGATCGGTCAAGTCCGGCAGACTCCTAGTCCTCAACGGGCTGAAACATCTCCGGAAGCAACCGCACGTATTGATCGATCTCGTCGCGCACTCTGCGATAATGATCCAGTGTTTTTTCTCGCTCTGACTCGGTGCTGGCCAATGCTGGCGGGTCATCGAACCCCTGATGGATCACCTTGGCATTGCCCGGAAATATGGGGCAGGTCTCATGGGCATGCCCACAGACTGTAATGACCACATCGAACACAGGATCATCCAGCTCATCCAGTCGCCTGGATTGGTGAGCTGAGATATCAATACCGACCTCTGCCATGACCACAATCGCATCAGGATTCAATCCATGCTTCTCGATGCCTGCAGAATGAACCTCGAATCGTTCCGGGTGACGGGCTCGGCACAGGCCTTCTGCCATTTGTGAACGACAGGAATTACCGGTGCACAAGAACAGCAGTCGTGTTGTCACCCCCTGATCTCCTCTGCGTTCAGGTCACTCGAACAGCATTCCGGCCCCTGAATCCAGCGACAGAACGGTGCGGCCAGTATCGCCCCCCCGATGGGACCGATCAGATAGATCCACTGGCTGCCCCAATGGCCTGACAGAAGCGCAGGCCCGAGAGATCGCGCCGGATTCATGGATGCGCCACTCATTGGCCCACCGATCATTGCCGCAACAGCCACGAATCCGCCAATCGCAACACCGGCCATGATGCCTTTTTCATAATGCCCGGTCGATACGTTCAGAATCACCAGCATCAACAGAAAACTCAGCGTCACTTCCATCAGCAGGCTCCGCCAGATCGGCTCCTGGGGAAGTGTTGCGCCGAGCGTGGTGCTCTCGGGATAGAGCACCCACAGCAGCGCGGCGGCAGCGATCGCGCCAAGGCACTGAGCGAGAATGTAAGGAAACGCTTCTTTGAGTCTGAAACGCCCGGCTACCACGAACGCCAGGCTGACGGCCGGATTGATGTGTGCGCCTGAAATATTGCCAATGGCATAGATCATCGCCATGACGATGAGACCAAACACCAGTCCGATGCCGACGGTGCCAAGTGCCTGTCCATAGATTTGATCAGCAACCGCTGCGCCACAGCCAGCAAACACCAGCGCAAAGGTGCCGACCAGTTCGGCCAGAAATCGATTCATGTGGGTCACCCGATGACACGCTATTCAGTGCGCGCATTATTACAGCCTGACCGGCGAAGTAAAAGGCATGCACACCGTTGTTCAGGGTCGCTATTGGGACACGCTGCGATTAAACTATCTGGCTGAAAATCAATCCGAGTGATCACAATGCGCAGTTCTGCCTTCCACTTGGCCACGGTCAAGGAAACACCCGCCGACGCCGAGATCGCATCACATCAGCTGATGATCCGTACCGGTATGATCCGTAAGCTCAGCTCCGGCATCTATAGCTGGTCGCCGCTGGGCCTGAAGGTCCTGCGCAAGGTCGAGCAGATCATCCGCGAAGAAATGGACCGTGCAGGCTGTCTGGAAATGCTGATGCCCTCCATCCAACCCTCCGATCTGTGGCAGGAAACCGGTCGCTGGGACGTCTTTGGACCTTTGTTGCTGAAGATCAACGACCGTGCCGGACGGGATTTTTGCTTCGGACCAACTCATGAAGAAGTGATCACCGATTTTGTCCGTGCTGAAATACGCAGCTATAAACAGCTGCCAATCTGCTTCTACCAGATTCAGAGCAAATTCCGTGATGAAATCCGACCCCGTTTCGGTGTCATGCGCGCGCGCGAGTTCACCATGAAGGATGCCTACTCGTTCCATCTTGATGATGCATCCATGAGCGAGACCTACCAACGCATGCACGCAGCCTACTGCCGCGTGTTCGAACGCATGGACCTGGCCTTCCGCCCAGTCGAAGCCGACTCCGGCGCCATTGGCGGTAGTGAGTCACACGAGTTCCAGGTGCTGGCTGAGTCGGGAGAAGATGCGATCGTCTACAGCACAGACAGCGAGTATGCGGCCAATATCGAGACCGCAGAAGCATTGGCACCACCTCCGTCGACTGCCGAATCAAACAACCTGGAGGTAGTAGATACTCCCAATCAGCGCACCATCAATGAGGTGTGTACGCACCTGGGTGTCTCGGCAGCCGAAACGGTCAAGACCCTGATCATTGAAACCACTGAAGGGCAACTGGTGGCCTTGTGTCTGCGCGGCGACCATGAGCTCAACGAGGTGAAGGCCAGCCGCCAGGCAATGATCGGAAACGGTTGGCAACTGGCCAGCGACGAGAAAATCCTCAAGGCTTGCACCACCCCGGTAGGCTATCTGGGCCCTTACCAGTTGAGCCTGCCGATGATTGTCGACCGCGCTGCCGCGGCACTGGATGAGTTTGTCTGTGGCGCCAATGACCTGGGCAAGCATCTCAAGCATGTCACCTGGGCCGCTGTAAATTTTGATCGCAAGGACGACCCGATCATCATCGCTGATTTGCGCAATGTGATCGAAGGAGACCCCAGCCCGGACGGACGTGGCACGCTGAAGATTGCCCGTGGCATCGAAGTGGGTCATATTTTCAAGCTGGGCACCAAGTATTCCGAGTCGATGAATGCCATGGTGCAGAACGAGGGCGGGAAACCGGTGCCGATGATGATGGGCTGTTATGGCATCGGCGTGTCACGCATTGTCGCGGCTGCCATCGAACAGAACCATGACGATCGAGGCATCATCTGGCCCCAGGCACTGGCGCCCTTCACCGTGGTTATCGTGCCGCTGAATGGTCACAAGTCGCCACGGGTGACCGAAGCTGCCAATACTCTGTATGAGCAACTCATGGCTCAGGGCGTTGAGGTGCTGCTGGACGATCGCAAACTGCGACCTGGCGTCATGTTCGCCGACGCCGAGTTGCTGGGCATTCCACATCGTGTCGTCATTGGCGAGAAAGCACTGGATCAGAACCAGTTCGAGTATCTGCAACGCACCGCTAGTGAGAATGAGATGATCGATCAGGACACCGCCTTCGACTATCTGATCAAGCAGCTTTCCGGGAACTGAGATGAAGGTCAGAGATTGCCTGACCTCAGTCGCGCAGGGCACACCAGCCGACCGGCTGGACAGAGAGGTCATGCTGGCTCACGTGCTCGGCAAGACGCGTTCATGGCTCTATGCGTATGACGATGATCTCCTGGAACCGGTACAAGTCGAGGGCTACCAGCAATTGCTGCAACAACGGCAATCCGGCCAACCGCTGGCCTATCTGTTGGGCTATCGCGATTTCTGGGACCATCGTTTCGTGGTCAGTCCGGATTGCCTGATCCCCAGAATCGAGACCGAACTGCTGGTCGAGCGGTGCCTTGAGTGTCTGCCCAAAGATCAACCCTGCCAGATTCTTGAACTGGGAACAGGCAGCGGTGCCATTGCCATTAGCCTGGCCCTGGAGCGACCCGACTGTCAGATCGTCGCCACTGATGCCAGCGCCAGTGCCCTGGCTCTGGCCAGGCACAATGCGCATCAGCTCAGTGCCGAGCAGATCGATTTCAGACTGGGTGACTGGTACGCCCCTGTCAACCAAACCTCATTCGATCTGATCGTCTCCAATCCACCCTACATCCGCAGCGATGACCCGCACCTGCTGCGCGGCGACCTGCCGGCCGAACCCTCCCAGGCTCTGGTCGCCGGCATCGATGGGCTGGACGCCTATCGCCAGATTATTCCGGGTAGCCTGGGTTATCTGAGTGCACATGGTAGTCTGCTGCTGGAGCATGGCCACGATCAGCGAGCAGACCTGATTTCACTCTGTCAGGACGCCGGATTCAAGCAGATCGAAATACATGATGACCTGTCCGGAGTTCCCCGGGTCGTCATCGCTGGCCGAGGCTGAGCACTGTCGCCAATCTGACCGCCAAGTTCTCTTTGGCTTGAGTTTCACACGCCATTTGTCTATCGTGCCGTTCACAGGTGGTCCTGCATCAGGACCCAGACACCCTGACCGGAGACGACTTCATGCGATACCCTGCTCTGCTTGTTTCAACCACTTTGACCCTGCTCATGGCAGGCTGTACCAGCCCGCCAGCCAGCAATACTGGCCTTCAGGATGGTCTGGATGCCATTGGCAGCGACGACTTTCACCGTCACATCCGCGAATTGTCCTCCGATGCCTTCGAAGGCCGCGCGCCATTCAGCGACGGCGAGCGGATGACATTGGACTACCTTGAGAGCGCCTTTGTTGCGCTCGGCATGCAACCTGGCTATCAGGGCAGTTTCCGCCAGCCGGTCAAACTGGTGTCCATCACCGCGACTCCCGCATCCATGCACTTCAAGGTGGGCGATACTCACATGGAGATGGCCTTCGGTCACGAGATTGTACAAGGCACCACACGCAACACCGAGTCAATCAACGTGTCAGACAGCGAGGTCGTCTTTGTCGGCTACGGCGTGGTCGCACCGGAATACAACTGGGACGATTACGCCGGTCTGGATGTGACGGGCAAGACCGTGATCATTCTGGTCAATGACCCAGGCTATGCGACACAAAATGATGCGCTGTTCAGCGGCAATGCGATGACCTATTACGGCCGCTGGACCTACAAATATGAAGAAGCCGCCCGGCAAGGCGCCGCCGCCGCCATCGTCATTCATGAAACCGCACCAGCCTCCTACCCCTGGGCCGTGGTCGAGAATGGCTGGTCGGGTGAGCAGTTTCACCTGGAGACTCCGGACAAGAACATGAGTCGTGCCGCCATCGAGGGCTGGATTACCCGTGAACGGGCCAAGGCGTTGTTTGATGCCGCCGGCATGGACCTGGATGCGCTTGAAGATCGTGCCGAACAACCCGGTTTCAAACCGGTTGCAACCTCGATCTCCATGAGTTCGTCGTTCGACAATGCGCTGAAATATTCGACCTCCTACAACATTGTCGCCAAGTATCCGGGCAAGACCGATGAGGCGATCCTCTACACGGCCCATTGGGATCACTTGGGCAAGAATGACGAACTGATCGCCAAGGGCGAGGACGGGATTTACAACGGCGCGGTCGACAACGCCACTGGCACAGCCGCGCTCCTTGAGCTGGCTGAAGCCTGGTCGGCGCAGTCAGTCGTTCCCAATCGCAGCATCTACTTCATTGCCGTCACGGCCGAAGAGTCTGGACTGCTGGGCAGCAGACAATATGTGATGACGCCCTCGGTACCGATGTCACAGAGTGTGGCGGGCATCAACATGGATGCGCTAGGCGTCTACGGCACCACCAGTGACGTGGCCGTGGTCGGTTATGGTTCCTCGGAGCTTGAGCTCATCCTGACCAACGCCGCAGCCCACCAGAACCGTGATGTGGTGCCCGAGCCTCACCCGGAACGCGGCTACTACTATCGCTCTGATCACTTCAACTTTGCCAAGGAGGGCGTGCCCTTCCTGTATGCCAAATCAGGCGATCAGTATGAAGGTCCCGATGCGGCAGCTGCCCTGGCAAACCAGAACTCCTACACAGCCGAGCGCTACCACAAGCCAGGCGATGAGTACGATCCGAACTGGAACCTGGAAGGCCTGGTAGAGGATACCCGTTTGTTTTTCCGCATCGCCTACACGCTGGCCTACTCCGATCGCTGGCCGAACTGGAACGATGGCAATGAATTCCGTGCCATCCGTGATCGCAGCCGAGCCGGCGAGTAAAGCTTGACTCATCGCGCAAGGGTCACTCCTGACCTCACTGCTGGTCGTCGTTCTGACGGCCTGCAGCAGCCCACTTGGGCGCCAACTCTCTGAACATGAACGGGTAAGTGACTGAGTATGTTGCAGCGTTCAACCGTGGTGACATTGAGGCCATGCTGACGCGGGTCAATGAGGACATCATCTGGTGGATGCTGATCGAGGACGAATTTGTCGCGGAGACGCGCGGCAAGGAGGCCTTGCGTTTGGCCATGGCAGAGTTTCTGTCTGGTGGCAACCACATTCAGTCCCATCTGCTCAACTTGCAGACTCAGGGGCAGACCGTGAGCGTCATCGAACGAGTGTCAATGACCGCCGCTCTGAGGCTCTGACTGCCCACATCGACACTCAATACGTTCTGGTCCGGGGCCTGCAGTCTGTCAATGCTGTTCATGGATCGCTGACTCCGTCTGAATGTGCGGCATCATTGCACCACATGGGTCTGATACAATGCGCCCACACCATTATTTTCACCCGAAATCTGGAGCCTCTTTGTACGTGGTAGACTCAGCCCTCATGCGGCCCGATACCGGCCAGACTGTCTCTGTTCGTACGCTGCTTCCGGTCACCACGGTCTCTTTCTTCTACTTTTTCTGTATTCTCGCCGCTTACTACACAATTCGTCCAGTTAAGGACATGCTGGCAGTCGAAGATGGCGTCGAACGACTTCCGCTGCTGTACCTGGCTACTCTGATCACAATGCTGTTCATCACACCGGTGTATGGCTGGCTGACTCAGCGATTTCCCAGACGTCAGTTTGTGCCCATGGTCTACCTGTTCTTCATCCTCAATCTACTGGGCTTCTATGCCTGGTTCCAGTGGGCCCCTGACAGCACCGTTCTGCGTTTTGCATTCTTCGTCTGGACCAGTTGCTTCAGCTTGTTCGTCGTGTCGGTGTTCTGGAGTGTGATGGCCGATGTCCATGATCAGCATGACGCACGCCTGACCTTCGGCATCATCGCTGCTGGAGGGTCCCTGGGAGCCATTTGCGGCGACCAGTTGACGCGTTCACTGGTGACTATAATTGGCACCGGGCAGTTACCGTTCATCTCGATCCTGTTTCTGATGGCTGCTCTGATCCTGGTCAACCTCTTGTTTCGAATGCAGCGGTCACGTCCAGTTCATGCCGATGCAGTCAGCGACCAGCCAATCGGTGGCAGTCTTCTGGCAGGGGCTCGTCTGATTCTGGATTATCGCTTCCTCAGATTGGTGGCCATTTTCATGTGCCTGGGCACGTTCACCGGCGCACTCATCTACAGTATTCAGGGCAGTTTCATCAGCACGTTATATGCCGGTGATCGCGACGGCATGACCCAAATCTTTGCCAGCATCAATCTGTGGGGCAATCTGATCACGCTGTTGTTTCAGGTCGGATTGTCCTGGTGGTTACTCAAACATGTTCACCTCAAATGGGTCCTGAGCATATTGCCCGTGCTGGTCATCATTGGATTCGCACTGTTCATCGTGCTGCCTATCTTTCCTCTGATTGTGATCCAGCAGATCATCCGGCGTTCCACGCTATATGGCATTACCAATCCGGCCATTCATTTACTGTATACCAATGTCGGTCCCGAATCGAAGTACAAGTTCAAGAACTTCACTGAAACGGCCGTCTGGCGAGCCGGTGATGTGCTGGCCAGCAGTCTGTTTCTGCTCTTTTATCTGTATTCCAATTTGCCGCTGTTGGCCGGAGTCGGCCTGCTGGTCGCCATCGCCTGGTTGTGGCTGACCCGAAGAATGATCGACAGTCTTGATGAGATGAAACAACGCCAGGAGCTGCTGCCATGACCCGATTCCAAATAATGCTGCGGCCTGATTGTGATACTGCTAGGGAGCCTCTGAACAAGTCCCAAGCGAGGCCTGCCTGTCTCGAGTTCAGGCACCAGCAAAGCGAATTAACCGAGCGCGGTTTCAACAAACCGTATACGGGCTCGCAATCCGCTGGGTTCGCGTCGTTCGATCTTCACTTGCCAGTCGTACAGTTCGCAGAATCGAGTGACAATGGCCAGGCCTAGACCAGAGCCCTTGCCACTGGCGCTGCTGCCCCGATAGTGGCGTACAAATACTTGTTGCAATTCGTCTTTTTCAAGTCCTGGCCCAGTATCCTCGACAATGACCTGACCGTCCTCGACGAGGATCGTGACTGCGCCCAAAGGGGTATACTTGAAGGCGTTGCCAATCAGATTGCCCAGCACTACCAGAATCACTGATTCAGGCGCACAAACCAGAAAGGGTTGCCGAACCTCCAGATGAACCTCGACCTTCTTGTTTCCCAACAGATGTCGTTTGAAGTCGATGACATCTTCAACAATCTTGTCGACCCGATAATACTCGCCGGTACTGCCATCGATTTTCTCCGACCGCCCCAGGTGTAGCAGAGCTTCGGTCAACTCGGTAGACTGCCGGGTCGCTCGCTTGATGCGATCCAGGCGAGTCAGTGTCTTCTCATCATTTTTGGCACCTGCCACCAGCAATTCGGTGGCACTCTGGATGACAGCCAGCGGCGTTCTCAGCTCATGGCTGACATCGGCGTTGAACTCCTTGTCACGAACCGCCAGCGCCGTCAGTCGGGCGGCATATTCATCCAGCGCCTGAGCCAGTTTGCCCACTTCATCAGCTGCGTAGTTGGGCGCCAGGGGCTGGGGGTGAATGTCATCACCAAGCGTTGCGATTCGATTGGCCAGATCGGTCACGGGTGCCATGATTCGTTTCGAGGACCACATCGCAAGAATCAGGGCGATGAGTGAGAACACAATGAATGCACTCGCCATCACCAGCATCAGCATGGCACTCTCGCGCGGATTGGGCGTGGTGTTGTAGAAGACGTAGTTCCAGACGGTGTTGCTCTTGTTGACCGCCACCCGATAGGTCTGTGTTTCACTGGAGATACCGTGCACACCGTTGTCCAGAGAAATGATGTCCGGCAGGCGCCGTGCCATCGACGGATCAGCCTCAAAAGAAGAACCTATGCCATCCCAGGCACGATCAGGGCGTCCGACCCATGCAAAGTATCGAGTCGAGAACCCGTAGTACTCCGGATCAGTCACAAAGGATTTCAAATCCTTTTCCAGGGCCTCATCGATCAGGGAGTTTTCCAGATAGGCACGCATGCTCAGCGCAGTCAACGCGAACAGGCCGCTGAGCAGCGTGCCAAAGATCAGGAACGAGAGGATAATTCGGTAGCGTAGCCTACGTCTGAACTTCATCGTTTTGAATGAGGCGGTATCCGATACCATGACGCGTCTGGATCATGGGGTTGTCAAACGGTTTGTCGATGGCGTTTCGAAGCGAATGAATATGGACTCGCAGCGAATCGCTGTCCGGCAGCTCTTCGCCCCATACTCGCACTTCCAGCTCATGTCGCGCGACCACTCGCGGTGATGCTTCCATCAACAGTTCCAGCAATTTCAGACCGGTAGGATTGAGGGTAATCGACTTTCCTTCACGAGTCACGATCAGCGTATCAAGATCAAACGTCAGTTCGCCGACTTCCAGCAATCGTGTCTGAACCGATTTGCCCCTGCGAGCGAGCACTTGCAGACGTGCTTCGAGCTCCTGCAGTTCAAACGGCTTGACCATATAATCATCAGCACCTGACTCGAAGCCGCGCAGCTTCTGCTCCAGCGTGTCGCGAGCAGTGAGCATCAGGATCGGGATATTCTTCTTCGCTTCTTCGTGCAACTTGCGGCAGACGTCAAGGCCGTCCATGCCGGGCAGCATGAGGTCCAGAACCAGCACGTCAAAGTCCCCGACGATGGCCAGATGCAGGCCTGTGACTCCATCTCCGGCAAAATCGACGATGTGGCCGCACTCCTCCAGATAGTCACCAATATTGGCAGCAATATCCGGATTGTCTTCAATGACAAGAATTCTCATGTGTGTACACCCTGTTTGCAGCAGGCCAGAGTCGTCTCACAGAGCCTGGGGCCCAATGATATCTGCCTGCTTTGAGGAATCAAAAAAAAAGCTCAATGAAGTGATGACCCTCCACTTCATTGAGCTGATGCATGTGCTCCGATTTGCCTAAACTTGATTGAGTGTTCGAAGTCTCTATCAAATCTAACTGTTCTTGCGAGTGCAGGGAAAGTGTACTTACATTGGCATTAAGAAATCGTTAAGCCTTGCGAAACATATCGTTAGATCAATGCTTTAAGTGACTTGACCCGACTTTGCATACCCAGAAAACTCTGTTTTTGAAGCGGCTTGGGGACATCTGATCACCGAGCGATACACCTCAGTCATCACATCACGCTAAAGAGTATGAGATCGAGCCCGGGCTGGCAACTGTTCATCGTCAGGACTACACTGACCGGTCAGAGACCATTAACACATCAAGAGGGGAAGCACATGAGCAAGTTCGAGTCTTTCAACCGCAGTCAGGTCGCACGTTGCGCCGGCCTGCTGATCATGATGCTGTTGAGTGTGAGCGCTCATGCACAAACACGCGGCCAGTTTTCCAGCTGCCAAATTACCCCAACCGGTGATAATCAGACCGTGTTGGTCAATAGCCGTTCATTGCCGATGACTGCACGGTTTATCGGTGGAGGGAAACCCGCTTCTGGACTGGACGTCGAAGTGTTCGTCGACAGTGGCGGAGGCCTGATCAATGGTCAATCTGAAGCCGTCTTACTGACTACTGACAGCAATGGCGTTATCAGCTTCGACTATTTGGCAGGCGGCGACCCAGGGCCGACACGTATTGGCGCCTTCATGTCAGCGTGCTTTACCGGTGGCGGCTTCGATTTCAATGTCAACGTCATCGAACCCCCTCCCAATGTCATCATGCCCGTTCAGGGCAACAACTCTACCGGGACCCTCTCTCTGCCACTCCCCGAGGATCTGATTGTCGAATATCTGGATGCGGGTGGAATGCCGGTTGTCGGCAGAACACTGGAATGGTCTCTGATGGGCGACAGTGTCCTGGCGTCCTCCACCACGGTGACTGACAGCAGTGGCCGCAGCAGTAATTCACTGACACTGGGGCAAGTCCCGGGTGTGCTGTTGGTCAGCGTGGCTGACCCCTTGGTCGGTGGCGACGTGTTCACATTCCAGATCAATGTAGCGCCTCCAGTGGTGAGCTTCCCGAATACCGGCGCTCCGATTCAGGTGTCGCTGGGCGGACTTTCGGATCCGTTCACAGCCAGCGTCGTGGACAATGTGGGTAACCCGATGAACGGGGTTGATATACTCTGGACACTCGCTGGCTCTGGCAGCGCATCGAGCTCCCTGGTCAGCACCATGACCACGACCGGCAACAGCGGCATGAGCAGCAACCAGCTGATGGCTCAACTGGACATGACTGGCGATGTACAGGTCACCGCTTCGGTGTTTGATATGGCGGCCTCGGACACACTTAATATTCTCATTGACGAGCCAATCATCGAAACGTTCTCGGGCAATGGTCAGTCAGGCCGTCCCGGCACTCAACTCGACGATCTGGTTGTGCAGCTGAGCCTGCCTTCTGCCTCGACAACACTGACGTCCCTGCAGAATGTGCCCATCAGTTGGAGCGTGATCAGCGGTGATGCACAACTGGGCACCACGACCTCTCTCAGCGATGCCAGTGGCCAGTCACGCAACCCCATCACTTTGGGCAGCATGCCTGGCGACAGCGTGATTCAGGCCTCCGCGCCGGGCATGGACTCGACTCAGTTCACGGTCACCGCACTCAGCGGCCCTGTCCCCGGCAGCCAATTCTCGATTGTCTCGGGCAATGCTCAGATGACACTGCCCGGCCGGCCCACTGATGATCTGATTGTGCAGCTGGTCGACCCCGATGGCATGCCTATTGCAGGAGTGACCATCAACTGGTCAGCCGCACCAGTGGGCACCTCATCGGTTACCAGTGACACCACAGTGACCGATGAGAATGGTCAGAGCAGCAACACCGCAATCATTGGGCTGCCTGGTGCCGCACAAGTGACCGCCAACATTGCCAACAGCATGGATATTCCGGCGCTCGTCTTTGCCATCAACACAGGCGTCGCCAATAGTGGCGGTCTTGGACGTCGGCAGGTCCAGGTTGCCGGGGCCATTGATGCAGCTTGCCCAGCCTTGTTCAACAGCTCTAACCTGAACGGCGAAGCCAGCGATCTATTGGCGCGCTGTTCGGAAATCGTTGGTGCGATCGGCAATGACCCAGTCGCCGTGGCCAATGTGCTCGACAACCTGGCCACTGAAGAGACCTCTACGCAAGGCACCGTGGCCACCGAAACCAACGTCACCCAGATGCGAAACGTCAAATCCCGCATGCTGGCCCTGCGCAACGGTCAAACTGGCATCGATGCCAGTGGACTGGTTTTGCAGAGTGGCAATGAATCACTGCCCGTCTCCGCCTTCTCAAGCTTCATGCAGGCGGACGATGACGCCGGTGGCAGTGGTGCCAGTTTTGGCCCCTGGGGTTTCTTCATCAACGGGCGACTCACGACCGGTGACAAAGATGACAGTGATACCGAAGTAGGCTTTGATTTCAACGCCTATGGCTTGACGGCCGGCGTCGACTATCGGGTCTCCAACTCGTTCGTGCTCGGTGCCGCAATCGGATACAACGATGCGGACAACGACATCAACAACAATCAGGGCTCGCTCGACATCACCGGCTATAACCTCACCGGTTATGCTACCTGGTACGGAGAGAATCGTTATTACCTTGATACCTTGTTGACCGTTGGCGATAACGAACTGGATTCTGCGCGTCGAATCAACTACACCATTCCCACCATGGGTGGCAGCACGACCGTCAATCAGACCGCCTTCGGCTCTCCCGACAGCGAAACGCTTGGGTTCGCCATGTCACTGGGGCGCGACTTCTCGACGGCCAATCGCATCTTCAGCCCCTACGTGAGACTGGACTATACCGACATCGATATCGATGGATATTCGGAGCGCTTGTCCAATCCCAACTCAGCCGGTGCCGGACTGGGTCTGCAGGTAGCGAGTCAGAACATCGAATCACTCGAAGCAGTCCTTGGCGCAAGGATGAGTTGGTCCATGAGCCGCAGCTGGGGTGTCTTTTCTCCAGTGATCAACTTCGAGTATGCGCATGAGTTCGACGATGACTCGCGCGTTATCGCCGCCAGCTTCCTGTCGGATCCAACCAATACTGCCTTCACGGTGCTGACCGAAGATCCAGATCGCGATTATTTCAACCTGGGCGTCGGCGCCAGCTTCGTCTTCAGCGGTGGCCGCTCGATGTTCGTCAACTATGACACCATCATCGGTCTGACTGACATCACCCAGCATACCTTGCGCATCGGCGGCCGCTTCGAGTTCTGAAGCAGCGTGTCCGCAGTCTGACAAGGAGAGCTTCGGCTCTCCTTTTTTTTGCCTCTCACGCGCAGATTGATCCGGGCCACATTGGGTTCACCGTGCTGACTGGCCACTCGGCTGGCAACGAGTGCGCACTAAAGCTCTGTAGCCTGAAACCTGATGTGTCCTCAGCAGAGGCCGCACGACCGGCATCAATGATGACCGCATCTCTGAGCTGTCAGACATCGCCCAGCCCTCACCAGCTGCATCGCTGGTCACTTCGAGCCCTCATGCAGCCTCTCCATAGCCTGTGACGAAGCGCTGCGACAGTCGTCGATATTCAAGTCATACGATCAAATTGAATCTGTACACCCGGCCCGGTCGCGATGAGACATGCGGCGACCCACATCAACGCGAGCCTACCGGGAACCTCTAGGGATTCCCTGCTGATCGGTGATCAACGCATGCGAGAGCCTGTTAAACGCAGGGCGAAGGGATCAACAGACATAAAAAAAGGGAGAGCCGAAGCTCTCCCTCTTGATCGGTGACGCTCAGGACACCAAGGCAGCACTCAGGCTCATCATCCGCTTGCGCTGCATTTTGAGCCGATATTCAAGCTCCTTCAGGCGCGTCCGAATGGCCGTGGTGTGCCAGCGCTGCTTCAACTGCTGACCTTGCTGCTGCATCCGCTCAACCTGAAGGTTCTGCCAATTGTTGATGGTTTCCAGAAACTGCTGGTATTCCGCTTCGATGGTCTGCTTCCAGCCCTGATCATCCATTCCATGGGTAATCTTGGCTTGCGCACGCTCAAACTCCATCATCAATTTTGCACGAAGAATCTTGAATTTTGGCACACGCTTCAGATTGCGAGCAAGACCCAACCAGGAGCAGACGTTGATGAACCATTTGTTCAGGTCATAGTGATACCAGCGAACACCATTTCGATAGTCAGTCTGGAATTTGTGATGATAGTTGTGCCACCCCTCGCCGTAGGTCATCAAGGCAACCAGCCAGCTGTCGCGCGCCGAGTTCTCTTCGGTGTAAGGACGCTTGCCCCAGCAGTGCGCGAGGGAATTGACAAAAAAGGTCACTTGCAAGTTGACGAACACGCGCAGAAAACCCGCCAGCAAAATCATGCCCCAGAACTCACCTGTGGCGTATCCGATCGCAGCGGGAAGACCCAGATTCAAGATCCAGGTCAGTGGAAAATAGAAGCGGTGCTGCAAGCGAACAATGGGGTCGCGTTGCAAGTCGCGGACGTTGTCGAAATCCGATCGGCTACTGTCATACTTGCGACACATCCAGCCGACGTGAGCAAACCAGAAACCATTGTTGATAGAATAGGGGTCACGAAGATTATCATCGACGTGCTTGTGATGATCGCGATGCCGGGCACACCAGGTCAGAATACTGTTCTGCATTGCCTGAGCACCACCGAGCGCCAGAAAAACGCGAACCAGCCAGTGCGCATCGTAGCTGCGATGCGACCACAAACGATGATAACCGGAGCCGATCCCGATTCCATTCCAGAACAGGAAAATAACGAAGAACAGCCAGGCTGTTCCGCTGTATCCTTGCTCAATGCCATACCAGGGGACGGCGATCAGAGAGACCAGTGTAATGACGATCAGCGCCACGGTCACCGACCACAAAATCGGGGCCTTGGCAATTCGTTGTTGAGTCATGTCTATGATTCCAAAAGGATGGGCCTGCCAGTCAGACTGGGCCAGCGGATCCGTGTGGGTAGAGTCAGGGCCAAGCTGGCACGACAGGGTCGCACCCCAATGGCTGAACTCTGATTCAGTCCTGCTGATGCCTCATGATCAGCCAAACCAGAACCGGCGCACCGATCGATGCAGTCATGACCCCGACCGGCAATTCTCGCCCGGGAATAATGCTGCGACAGATCAGGTCGCAGGTCGCCAGAAACACGCCACCATACCATGCAGACAACGGGATGAACACTGCACGCTCGACCCCTGCGGTCAATCGAATCATATGCGGGATAATCAGGCCAACGAAGGCAATTGGGCCGCACAGGGCAACGGTCGCACCGACGCCAATCGAACCTGCAATCAACAGTGTAGTACGGACTCGAACCACGTTGACACCCTGAGTAAACGCACGCGACTCGCCTAGCAGATAAGCCTGCAGCGCTCGAATAGGGCGCAGCATCAGGACACAACACAGGACACAGATTGGCAGCAGGTAGAGGACGCGCTGATAACCGACCTGACCCAGATTGCCCAACGCCCAGCGGACTGCCTGAAAGGTCGAGGCCTGATCAGCGGTGAACTGCACGCCGCTCGCCAGGGCACCTGCCGCCAGGGAGATGGCAATGCCAGCGAGCAGAATCTGGTGCATGCCCACACGACCACTACTGGCAATTTTCGCCACCAGCAGGGAGGCACAGACCGCAAAGGTGAATGAGACCAGGATGGTCACTGGCATGACCAGTGCCCCGTAGGTCGGCAAAATCACGATGGCAACCAGTGCACCCAGTGTCGCGGCCGCCGTGGTACCGGTGGTCGCTGGAGTCGCAAGGGGGTTATTGAACAAGGTCTGAAACACGGCGCCGGACAAGCCCAGAATGACCCCGGCCATCACGCCCATCAGCAGCCGTGGCAAGCGAAGTTGCTCGACCACGAACAGATCGGCATCGCCTTGCCCCAACCAGGGGATGGCTGCAAGCCAGAGCAGACTGAGCACCAGCACACCCCAGGCTTTCACGCTCATCAGGCTGATCTACCTGAAGATAACCCGGCAACCGAGTCAGTTGTGCCCATCAGCAACAGTCGCTGCCCGTCTACCTCGACCAGCTTCATCGGCACCTCATACAACTGCCCCAGTACATCACCCAGAGAGGGGTCAGACAAGTGGCCTTGATAGGTCAGCCGTCCCTGCTTGAGGCCCACAACCCGGACCTTGTCATGACTCGCTGCAGGCACGCCCTGCAACACCAGGTTGACCTGATGACTGACCATCACCACGCCGCGTCCAGCTTGCCACTGAGAGACCAGCAGTCTCATCAGCTGAGCCATCAAGCCCGGATCCAGATGATTGGCCGGTTCATCAAGCATCAGAATGGCCGCCTCCTGAGCCAGCATCGCAGCGACTGCAACGCGCTGACGTTCGCCACCAGACAAAGTGGTGACGAATTGATCAG
>QIKT01000188.1 GCA_003233095.1 Oceanospirillales bacterium
TCCCAGGTGTCTGACCTCGGTCATGTTGAGCGAGCCATTCGCGAAACAGTGCCGTATCTCAATGCGCTGCTGGATGTGGGTATCGAGATTCGCTATCTGAATGCTGGCGGTGGGTTGGGCCTGGATTATCAGGGCAATCAGAACAATCAGTATTTTTCGGTCAACTATGACTTTGACGCCTATGCCGAGTGTATAGTCTCGGAAGTCGCTCAAGCATGCGAACGATATGGTTTTCGCCCTCCGATCCTGGTCACCGAGTCAGGTCGTGCGCTGACCGCCCATCACGCGGTGCTGATCACCGAAGTCAGTGAGGCCGAGCTGTCACAGACCTCCCAGGTGTCTCCTGACGCTCCCAAATCACTCTCACCTCAGTTTGATTCACTGCTGTCCCAGATCGGTGAACTGGATGATGGCTTGCTGTTGTCCAGCATTGATGCCATGTATCAACGTGGCCTCAAGGCGTTTGTTGACGGTCAGATGACCTTGAAGCAGCGCAGGCAACTGGATGACGATTACCAGCAGTACCTGGTTGCGGTCGCCGGGCATGCGGTCATTGATACCGATTCGGAGATCGGCTTATTGGTACATGATCGATTGCTGCAAATGAGTACAGGCAAGTATTTTGTCAACTTTTCAGTCTTTCGTTCCATTCCTGACAGCTGGGCGATCGAACAGATTTTTCCCATCGTCCCTTTGAACCGGCTGGATGAAGCAGTAACCGTTCCAGTCGTGCTTGAGGATATCACCTGTGATTCGGATGGCCGGGTCGATCAGTACATCAGCGAACAGGGTCCACGAGAGTATGCATTGCTGCATCCGTTGAAAGACGATGAACCCTATTTGCTGGGGGTGTTCATGGTTGGCGCCTACCAGGAAATTCTGGGAGACAACCACAATCTACTCGGACTCACTGATCTGGTGCGAGTGGTCGTCAAGGACGGTATTCCCGAACTGATTCTGCAGCGGCGCTGTCAGAACGTGGCCGATGTGTTGTTGGATGCCGGATATGATCGTGAGTATCTGATTGACGCCATCGCGCAACGAGCAGAGCCTCTTGCTGTGCAGAATCGAGATGACTTCATGGCCCGCGTTCTGGCTTATCTGGACCAGTCCAGTTATCCCGTTGATCCGTCGCCCTGAGGAGAGCCTGGGAGCCTCTGAACACGCCTCAAGCGGGTTGAATTGTGATGGCAAATACGTCCAATCAAGGCGCAGGAACTGAGATATTGTGGGGCTATGGCCCAGTTCCTGTAACGCACAGTGGGCGTGTTTGACGCTCAAGACAACCGGCCATAACTTGTTCAGAGGCTCCCAAGGCAATCTGTTGTCGGTCAGTGACGATCTGATCATGCAGAAAGTGCCCTGATAGGCCGTTTGATTTCACTTTTCCATCACACAGTAGTAGTCTCAGTAGCAATGAAACCTGTGGAGGGGTGTCATGAAAGTGATTGTACTATTGTGTCTGGCTTGCCTGCTTGGTGCGTGTGGCTCGTCGCCACAGCGAGTCAGTGAGCAGGGTGATCCGGGACTTGCCAATTCCTTGACATCTTTGGGCCCGATTGATGATTCATCACTGATTGAACTGTGTCAGCCCAGAATTATCCATCAGCGTGCCGTCCTCAATCAGGACTGTCTCAACATCATTCAGGGGGCAGCGACCTATGGCCGCAAAATCAAGATTCAGGGGCGTGAGAACAAGGAACTGAAATCTTTGTGTGAAACCATGTGGTTGCCACGTTGCCGTCACAAGTACTGAATCATTTGATCTGCAGTACCGGTGTCGATTCTGATGGCTTTGTGATATAAATTACAGACGTCACTTCGGAACGACCTATGAACTCCATGCTGTTGTCTCGGACCCTGTGTGTCTTGCTGCTGGCTGTTCTGACCGGCTGCAACATCCCGCCTAGCAAGGAATTCATAGATCCGGTCGGACCCGACGCCGAACCCTGTCTACAGTTTTGTTCGGTTCAGCGCATTCAGTGTCGCGATCCCATCGAAGAACGGCGTGAGATTTGCAAGGCACGCTATGAGATCGCCAATCGTCAGTACGAACACTGTCTCAACCTGAGGCCGAGGCGGATCTGCAGTCGTCCATTTCCTTGCCCTGCCGCCAATTTTTCGGTCTGTTCAGATCAGTACGAGAAATGTTTTCTTGGCTGCGGCGGCCGCATCCGATACCCGGATGATCCACTCAGTGGTCTTCAGTGAGCGTATTTGAGCGCCCCGAGATCAATCGTCAGACCAGGTGATGCCACGGTGGCCGATGGGGCGCCTGCATCGTTCCTGAGGCGTTTGGACAACGTCTGGCCACTATCCGGTTCGCCATGGACCAGAAATACCTCGGGATTGCCGTCAATGCCACGATACCAACGAAGCAGGTCGTCCTGATCGGCATGCGCTGACAATCCGCCGACGGTATGAATCCCCGCATTGACGCGGATGGTGTTCTGATGAATGCGCACGGTCTGATGGCCATCGACCAGCTTTCGCCCCAGTGAACCCCTGGCCTGATAGCCCACGATAATGACCTTTGAATGTGGTCGCCAGAGGTTGTGTTTGAGGTGGTGCACGATACGCCCACCGGTGCACATGCCGCTGCCCGCCAGAATGATCTGACCCGAGTCTCGCCGATTGACGGCCATGGACTGCTCGCGAGTCTTCGACAAGATCAGATTCGGCAGCGGCGGCATTTTGCGTGCGTTGAGCAGGTCTGTGGCTTCCTCATCGTACAGGTGCGTATAGTCCCAGTAGATTGATGAGGCGCGGATGGCCAGTGGGCTGTCCAGCACGATGTCCCACTGATCCAGTCGCCAATCGTCGAAGTGAGTGCCGAAGTGATAGAGCATTTCCTGGGTTCGACCGACCGAAAAGGCCGGAATGAGAATGTTACCCTTGTGATGGCTGGCCTCGCTGATGATCTGGCCGACTTCATCGATGGTCGGTTCTCTGGGTTTGTGCAAGCGGCTGCCGTATGTGGATTCCATGATCACCAGGTCGGCCTGCTCAGGTGATTCGGGGTCGCGCAGAATCGGCGTGTCATATTGGCCCAGGTCACCGCTGAAGATCAGCCTGCGCTGTCCTGAATCAGTGCTCACATCCAGTTCGACCACGGTCGACCCCATGATGTGCCCGGCATCCAGGAATCGTACTTTCAGCCCAGGTATGACATCGATCCATTGGTGATACGGTGAACGCATTAGCTGAGACAGCGTTTGTTCGACGTTCGATTCGCCAAACAGTGGCTCGACCGGATCCTGACCTTGACGCTCTCGCTTTCGATTCTGACGTTCGCAGTCCATCTGAGCGATGAATGCACTGTCCCTGAGCAGGATGTCGGTCAGTTCAGCGGAGGCATTCTGAACATGGATCGGGCCTCTGAATCCGCGTTTGACCAATAATGGCAAGCGACCTGAGTGGTCAATATGTGCATGTGACAGCACCACTGCATCTATCTGGGTTGGGTCGAATGGAAATGGTTCGGCATTGCGGGCTTCCTGTCGTCGTCCGCCCTGGATCATGCCGCAGTCGAGCAGAATCTGGCGGTCTCCAAATTTCAGCCGGTGGCAAGAACCGGTGACTTCTCCCGCTGCACCATAAAACTCAAGTGTGGTCTTGCCTGTCATCGGCGTTGTCCCCCATGATCGTGACTGATGGCCTGCCGCCATGCAGGCGGAGTGTAATGATACTCTACCGCTGTGGTCAGGGTCATCCTGAAGGCTCGGTATTGGCCTTCAAGTTGACAAACGTTGCTAGCTATGGAATATTCCGAAAACTTTCGTACGAAAATAAGCAGAGACAAAATTATGAAACAGACCACCCTCGCATTTCTGGTTGTATTGGCAAGTGTTGGCCTGATGGCCTGTTCGTCCAGCCCATCACAGTCTGGTAGTAGTTCAACGGGCAGCGACGCCGTCGCCGGTTCAGCATCGAGCAATTCTAATAATGATATCGTTTGTACGCGTCACAAACCGGTTGGCTCGAACATGACTAAGAAAGTCTGCACCACTCGTGCTCAATCCGATGAAGAAGCTCGTAAGACACAGGAAGCCTTGCGTGGACAAAGCGCCGGTCGGGGTTCTTCTCGCGGTGGCGATGGCTGATCCCGGCTTACCCACATAAAAAAAGGTGGGACAGCAGTGAGCGTGCGCCACCTTTTTTTATGCCCGGATGAAAGAGGGGTTACTTTGACCTGATCTCGATGGCTCCATTGACTGTATCCATCGAGATGTTGGCGCGACCATTGCCTACCGTGGATTTCAGCTCCTGTCCGACCCACCCCTTGTTGACATCGAGACCGAAGTCGTTTCGGATCGCGCCGTGGACAGTGTCAGCACTGATGCTGGCGTCCAGTGAGCCGGGAATATAGAGCTCCAGGCGGCCGTTGACCGAATCCATCGTGATGTCCTGATCATCCATCGAATCCAGGGTCAGTTCGATGCTGCCATTGACCGTATCCAGATTGATGTCTCCGGTGCTGCCTTCCACTGTGATATCGCCATTGACGGTATCTGCCTCGACCTCGGCAAAGCGCCCGAATATCTTGATGCTGCCGTTGACTGTATCAATCAGTTTGAGGGTGACTCCCTCGGGAACCTTCAGCGTGTATGAGGCACTGCCGCCACCGCTGTTCCAACCGAAGCCACTTGATTTGTGATCGGTTTCGACATCAAATCGATCCGAACTGTGGCGGACATCCACGTCGATACGGTCCAGATCCTTTTGGGAATTGCCGGTGATGACATAGGTGAATTCGATGTCCGATTCATCCCATGAGCTGATCTTGATAGAGCCGTTGATGTTTTCAACACTGATGCTCCCATCAGAATCGAAAGGATATCGGGCGGTGTTTTCTTCCGATACCTTGGCCTGTGCAGTACTGGTCAATAACAGGCCAAAGATCGTCAACAGGGGGGTGGTCAGTTTCATCAGGGTGCTCCTTTGCGTCGGGCTGAATGCATCATACTCGATATCTTTGACGGACTGCATCGGACAAAGGTTTAGGGAGCCTCTGAACAAGTCTCAAGCGAGTTGGATTGAGAAGGGAAATGCAACGCCGAGCGGGCGTATTTCACGCTCAAGACAGCCGATCACCACTTGTTCAGAGGCTCCCTAGTTTAGCTCTGTGTTCGGGAGTCTGGATTTCATCAGATGTCGGCTCTGAACACGACGCTGGTATTCATCAAATCGCCGATCGGTCTGATACAGGGTCACATCTGAAGGCCGTGGCACCGTGTCATACACCCGACGAAAGGCAAACGTTTGTGTGACGACCGGAGTTCCCTCATCCAGTGCCGGCCTGAATCGAGCCAGTCGAAACAGTGACAGGGCACGATTGCGTACAACGCCGTGCAGATTGCTGTCGATGATCTGTGCCTTGACAGGACGTCCATCCACAGCGATTCGGGTCTTGAAATCAGTCCACTGGAGAGCGTATTTCTGATTCAGTCCTATCTCGGTCAAGCTTGGGTTGGGGCCGGCATGAATCAGTTCGGGGCGCATCAATCGAGATCGCCATTGATCGGGCGTCTGCGTCTGTTCTATCAGAGCCCAGGCTCTGGCGTAGGGCTTTGCGGCATCGCGCTGTCGATCAAACAGCAACATCCAGTCGCCCAGGCGAAGCAGAGATCGAAGCCGTTGTTCGGACGTGTACAGGTTCGGCTGTTGATCCTGAATATCGACGATGCTTTGCTGCAGGCGCAAGCCCCGGTCAACCTCGGAGTTAAACGTCAGCAGATGCAGCAGGCTGCCCTCGTTCAGAAGCGCGACGCTGGCCGGCGTGTCACGACCTTCGGCGTCGCGAAGTAACTCGCGTCGTGTGTTGAACAGACTCAACGCCTGATGATAGTGGCCCAGGTTTCGCAAGTGTCGTATCAGCAGCATGGCCATCTGAGTCGATTCAATCGAACGCGACCCGCGACTGTGATCGCTGATTCTGACCGAGGCCTTGAGCACCTGGGTGGCTTTCCAGGGCTCGTCCATCGCCATAAGATTGGTGGCGCGCTGATGGAGAACAGGCAATTGCCGATCGGTCAGAGTGCCATCCTGCCGATGCATCAGACTCATGGCCTGTGCCAGATGATACTGAGATTTCGAGTAGTCCTCCTGTCGTTGCCTGGCAACGGCGACAAGCAGATGGAGCTGGATCAGCTCATGTGACTGTTTACCCACATGATCGTGAATCATCTTGATGGCATCTTCTGCAGGCCGCACCGCTGAGTCAGCATCTCCGAGCATCAGGGTCCATTTCGATTTCAGGCCATTTGCAGCCATCTGATCACGCCAGCTCAACCGCGAAGACAGATCAGATTCAAGTAAGTCCACAAGCACTGTCAGGCGCAGGCGCAGCGGTTGGTCTGACTGTGCGAATAGCTGAGTCTGAAACTCAATGCTGTCAAAGGTCGGCTCAACAAACAGGGAGATCAGCGAATCTCCGCTGATATCGTCCTGTTCTGCGATGCTGCCGAAATCATCCTCAGCCGGAGGCAACCAGGTTTGCTGCGCAGAAAGGTGAGGAAAACTGTAGATACCACTGGCTGACGCGACCGAACACAAGGCCATAGCCACCATGGTCCAAACCCAACGAAGGCTTGGAATCTGGGCTGGGGACACTGATTTTGACTTATCCTTCATGACAGTCTGGACTCCTGGAATGCCACACTCGTTGCAGAGCGGCATTCGATGATCACAGTGTCTGAAAATTACGCCCTATAATCAAGGCATTGACTAAGGTATGATTCACCCGGGAGACATAGATAGGATTCGCACTCAATGAGGGCGTGTTCCGCTTCACCTTGGATGAGGAGTTCATATGTTGACCACGCGCTACCTGTTTGAAGACCTGATGGTCGGAACTCGCCATACATCCCGCGGGTGGCTGATCATGATCGTCGCCATGAGTCTGTGGCCATGGTTGAGCGTTCAGGCGGCGTCACTGAGCGGAAAGATTGACGTCACAGACCGTCGTGATCGCCCTCAGACTGCCGAGTACATGGTCATCTACTACCGTCCTGATGACTCCGTGGACCTGACAGAACGCGAACAGACCGTCGTGATGCAGACCCGCAACAAGAATTTCGAGCCCAGAGTACTGCCGGTGACCGCAGGGTCAACCGTGAACTTTCCAAACCTCGATCCCATCCTGCACAACGTCTTTTCAAACTCGGGTCAGAACCGATTCGATGCGGGACTCTACTCCGAAGGTCCAGGCGCGTCTCAGCGCTTCGAAAACCCTGGACTGGTTCGGGTGTATTGCAACGTCCATCAGAACATGGTTGGGCATATTCTGATGCTCGATACACCATTTTATACCGTGGCTGATGTCACAGGACGTTGGCAGTTGGACAACTTGCCGGAAGGCTCCGGGACGCTGTACGTGTGGCATGAGCGGGCAAAACCGGTCATTCAGAAACAATCGGTTCAGGGTGATCGCCAGGTCGATCTGACGTTGGTGTTGAGCAAACCGATCCGACCGGCACACAAGAATAAATTTGGAAAATCCTATCGCGATCGGAGGGGGCAACGTGGACGATACTAGAACTGGAGGTCTGTCACTGGGATCGGTAATTTTTCTGGTGGCGGCACTATTGGTGTTGTTGGCAGTGGGAATACCGGCGGTCATCAACTATCAGCAGGGTGCTTCTACCGCAGCATTCGAGGTCATCCAAGCGCTCTCGCGCAGTGCCTCGACGCGCAGTTACATCGAACGACAGCGAGAGCGTGAGCTCGAACTTCTGGCGGTATCACTGGCCACCGAGCCCTATTTCATCAGCTACGTTGACGAAGCCATGCAAGGCAGCCTGTTCGGCGATGTGGCGATCAGTTCACAGTCGATCAATGATCAGCTGATCGAGCGGCGCAATGAATCCGGCTTTGATCTGGCGATGGTGTTTGATACCGAAGGGGCTTTGCTCGGACACAGTGAACGACTGTTCGACGGGGAGTGGTTCGATGAAGCGCCACAGATTGCCACGGCATTGGATACTCTGACTCTGACCACTGGCTTGTGGCAAGACTCCGGGCAGTTCTATCAATTTTCGGTGGTGCCGATGGATTCCGGTGAGGTGGTTTTCGCTCTGCTGGGCGTCGGCTTGCTGATAGATCAGGCCTATATCGATGAAATCGAACGGGTGACTGGCGCAGAGCAGGTACTGCTTGCCGGTGATCGAGTGATTGCTTCGACCTTGCCGCTGAACGACACCGATCAACTGATCGCTCGAATCACGGCCACTGAGGGGGGGGTTGCCGAAACCGAAACGGATCAGCGCTTGCAACTGCCCAGTGGAGAATGGGCCCTGAATGTGAGTGCTTTCAGCGATCAGGTTGAAGGTTTGACTGCCATTTCACTGATCTCGGTTGACCGCTTGCTGGCCACACAGAAAGCACAGCTCTCTACCCTGATGTTCAGTGCACTGGGTGCATTGGCACTAGGCCTGGTGCTGTCGTTGGTGCTCGCTCGCTGGATTGCGCGTCCGGTGTCCCGTCTCGTTGATGCAGCGGCTCGCGCCAGTGCAGGTGACTATCAGGTTCATACGACCGACACCGGCACGCGTGAAGTCAGGCAACTGGCCGGATCCTTTGACCGGCTGCTGCAGGACTTGCGAGACAAGCAGGACATGGAAGAGTATGTGGCAGACTTGTCACGCTATCTGCCTGATCCAACCATCGATCACTCCAATTCTGCATCAGTTGATGCCGCAATCAGAGAGCCTGAACGCGCCACACTGGCACTCATCGGTCTGGATTTGATGCGCTTTGACCAGCATATTCAGGGCGATGCGAGTCAACGGATTCGAAGTTTTCAGGGCTTCCTGGCTCAGGCCGCAGAGATCAGTCACAGCCTCGGTGGTCGACTTGAATCGATCTATGGCCATCGAGCGGTGATAGGTTTCGCCGGTGCCGATGCGGTTGAACAGAGTCTTATGTTTGCCTCCCACATGGTCAGTCGAGAATCACGGCAACAGCCATCCCTGGCGCTGGTCTATGGTGATGTTGATCGCGGGGTGGTCCGCGCCGGTGCATCCAGTGGCGGGGTCGTGCTCGGCAAGACCAGCGCCCAGCTGGATCAGCTGCTTCAAGATGCCAGTGTCGGCCAGCTGCTCATGTCTCCAGCGGCTCGAGAGCGCGTGACGCGCTCTGATGCTGCGCTCACTTTGACGCCGTCCATCCAGCGAGGACGTTTGAGTGGCAAGAAATATTATGCGCTCAGTCGAATGGAACTGGCCGGTGTCCGGGAACAGGCTCTCAGCGCAGAACGCGCGTTGGAAACGACTCGTATCGATGGTGAGTCGATCAGCAATTCACCCGGCATGGAGGTCTTCCCAGGCGACATTCTCGCTGGTCGGTACGATTTGCTCTCCGTGCTCGGTCGAGGCGGTATGGGACGGGTCTACAAGGCCTGGGATAAGGAGTTGCAGGACTTCGTCGCCGTCAAGACCCTGCTGCCCGAGATTGCACGCAATACCCAGTATCTCGAGCAGCTCAAAGACGAGATCAAACTGGCGCGCAAGATCACTCATGTAAATGTGGTTCGTACCTATGACTTTGGCAGCTTTCAGGAGATGCCCTACATCACCATGGAATATGTCCGCGGAATGACGCTGCGGTATCTGATGAAACAGCGCTCCAAACTGCCGTTTTCGGCGGCTCTGAGGATTTGTCGACAGGTCTGTGCCGGCTTGCAGGTCGCTCATGAACAGGCGGTGGTCCACCGGGATCTGAAACCCGAAAACGTCATTCTTGAAGCCAATGGCAATGCCAAGCTGATGGACTTTGGGCTGGCAGGCCTTGTGGACAAGCTGACCTCGGATCAATCCGGAGGCATGTTCATGGGCACAGTGCTGTACTCGGCACCGGAACAGATGACCGGGTCGGATCTGACCCCTGCGGCGGATGTCTACGCCTTTGGCGTGATGATGTACGAACTGTTTTTGGGCAAGAAACCGTTTGATTCCAGTGCCGTCATGCTCGAGGTCTATCAGGCCAAGGTCAACGAGCAATACACTCCGCCCTCTGAGCACTGGGCAGAGATATCCGATGACTTGTCCCGCGTGATCACGACCTGTCTGCGACATGATGCCGGTGAGCGCTTCAAGAGTGCCCGTGTGTTGCTGAATCAGCTATTGGAGCTTCAGTCATGACTATTGGAGTTTCAGTCATGACGCGATGGCTGACAGTCGCCCTGTTGCTACTGAGCCTTTCGGTCAATGCAACCGAAGCGGATGGCGAGTGGTTTGGGGACATCAGGCTTCGCTATGACGATGTCAGTCGATTGCCCGGCAGCCGTCCAGACTTCGACCGTGGGCGGCTGCATGCCTGGTTGGGGTACCGATGGTTCTTCTCTGACGGGCTGGAATTCGGCATTGCTGCGAGGCTTGCTGCGAGCACCGACAGCAATTCCGATAATGTGGCCAATCTGGACAATCAGGAATCGAGTGAGTTTGACCTCGGCGAGCTGTATCTGCGCTGGGAACCGAATGCTGACAGCGTCCTGCAAGTCGGTCAGGCGCGCTTGCCTATTCGCTTGTCCGGTGCAGTCTGGGATCAGGACTTTCGTCCGATTGGTGCTTCATATCTCCGTGATGTCAATGTCGGACAATTCAATCGACTGACCTTCACGGGAGGGTATTTCGGCGCGATTCACATTGATGAATCGGACAGTCGACTGGCAGCGGCTCAGTTAGAATGGCAATGGCGCGATGGCGCACCCAGTGGTTACGGCGTGATGCTGTCCTATCTGGATTTCAGTGATCTGGATGGTCTGGTCAGTGATCGCCGCACTCGTACCGCGCCTACCATGGCGGGGCGTTTGGTCAATGATTACCAACTGATGAATTTGCAGTTCGAAGCGCGCTGGCCGATTGCTGGAGGTCTGGTGACCGAGCTTGATCTGATTCGCAACCTGGGTGCTGACCAGGACAATGAAGCGGCTCGTTTCTCGATCATTGCAGGCAATGCCTTCAACGCAGGTGAGTGGGAATTTGGCTACACCTATCAGCGCATCCAACGCAACGCCATCATGCCGGCTTTCAACGAGGATGACTGGTGGTTTCCAAGCGCGACGCGAGGTTATTCTCCGTGGGTAGCCTACGGAATCACGGATGCCTGGCGCCTCAGGCTGGCCGGCTTCTTCGAGCGCAGGGACGACCGGCCTGAAACGCTGCGGCGCTATCTGGTGGACCTCAACTGGCAGTGGTAGGTGGTTATTCCGAGCTGTAATAGTCGAGAAACATATTCACACATTCATCAATGTATTCATCATTGTCTGGCGCGTGACTGCAATCAGGCACATTCAGCAAGCGTCGCAGATGTGTTTCCTGCTGCAGCATGTACAGAAACTGTCGGGTCGCAATCGCTGTGTCTCTGATGATCAGTTTGTTCTGAGCGGTCAATTCGGACAGGTACTGGTCAAGCAAGGTCAGCAATCGCTTGGGTCCTGAATCGAAAAACAGCGCACTAAGTTTCGGGTTCGATTCGGCGTGTGCGCAGAGCAGACGTTTGAGTCGTATGGCGTCATCACTGAGCAGCATCTGACTGAATTTGTGACCTGTTCGGGTCAGAGTTTCACGGATGGGCTGGGTCACATCAAACAGATTCGAAGTCAGTCCGTAGCTGTCGCATTTCTCTTCCACACAGGTACAGAACAGCGCTTCCTTGTTGGCGAAATAGCTGTATACCGTCTGTTTTGACACCCCAGCCTGTTCGGCGATCCGGTCCATGGAGACATTATCGTAGCCCGAATCGAGAAACAGCGCAGAGGCTGCTTCATAAATGGCTCGTCTTTTTTCCTCGCTGCGCGGACGCCCGCGATTGGGTTGTTTGTCAATCGCCGCAGAAGTCGCGCTGCCGGGAGTTGTGTGAGCGTCTTGCATCTGTGATCAAGGTCCCTGATTATTTTATTGAACTGACTAGTCCATTAAATTATACTTGGATTTTATGGACTAGTCAGTTCAATAATTATGTCGCCTCAAATTGTTTCATTTTCTCGCGCTTCCATCCTCGGTTCTACGCTGCTGATCGGCCTCGCCGCGTGCAGCCCGGATATTGAGGATAATAGCACCCTTGAGCCGCTTCCTGTGGCCATTGACATTCTGCAACAGAACGATACTTATCGCAGTGATCATCGAATTGGCGGTCTGGTCTACGCGCGCCAGCAATCGTCGATCGGATTCGAGGAATCGGGCAAGATTGCCGTCATCGAGGTCAATGCCGGAGAGCGAATCGAAGCCGGTCAGTTACTTGCCAGACTGGACACTCAACTGCTTGAGCAAAACCGACAGCAACTAAAAGCACAGCGTCGCGATATTGATGCGCGGATTGAATTGAATATGAACAGCTTGCGTCGCCAACGCGATCTCAAATCCAGAGGGTTCGCGGCGGATCAACGCCTTGATGAACTGAGCAGCGAAGAAAAGTCACTCGCGGCAAGTCTGCAGCAGAATACATCGGCGCTGGCGTCCAATCAGCTCAGACTCGACAAGGCAGTTCTCTATGCGCCCTATGCGGCAACCATCGATCGTCGTTTGACCGACCAGGGTGCTGTCGTGGCTGCCGGCGCTGCGGTCTTTGATCTGCTCGAATCTGGCAGTCTGGAGGCACGGATTGGTGTGCCAGTGCGACTGCTCGGTACGGTCGAGATGGGGCAGCGGCTTCCCATCACGATCCGAGGTCAGCGTCTGGAAGCCACCATCATTGCCATCGGTGGCAATATCGAGCCAACGACATTGACGGTTCAGGTCCGACTTGATTTACCGGATGATGCACAGGCAGTCCCGGGTGAACAGGTGTTTGTGCAGATTCAGGAGATCATCGAAGAATCGGGGTTCTGGGTCTCTCTGGAGGCGATCAGAGACGGGCCACGAGGACTCTGGCAGGTGTTTGTTGTTTCCGATGATGGTCAGTTATCACGGGTACAAAGCCGCGATATCCATATTCTCTATACCAGCGAATCGCAGGCCTATGTCAACGGCGCGCTGGCCAGTGGTGATCGTCTGATTGCCACCGGACTGCAGCGAATCACGCCCGGACAGCGAGTCTCACCGCAGCCGATCAGCGCTGACCCGTCTGCGCCGGTGAACTGAGGATGCTGGCTGATTTTCTCAGAAACGGACGATTTATCTCTCTGGCTCTTGCGCTGTTGATCGTCTCGGGGCTTTCTGCTCTGGTCACCCTTCCAGTCACTGAAGACCCAGAAATCAGCAATCGAATGGGGATTATTCTGACCCAGTTTCCCGGCGCCAGTGCAGAGCGCGTGGAGTCGCTGGTCACCGAACCGATCGAAAACGAACTGCGCAGACTGCCCGAGATCAAGGAAATCGTCTCTTCGTCCAAACCGAACCTGTCGGTGGTGACCATTGTGTTGCGTGACGATGCCTATGACACCGAACCGATCTGGTCCCGGGCAAGAAACTTCCTTGCTGATGTGCAACCCGATTTGCCCGCTGAAGCCTCACAATCGCGATTCTACTCCGACCGTGGCTATGCCTTCACCATGCTGTTCGCGCTGAACTGGAACCGTGAGGGTGAGCCGGACATGGCCATTCTGACACGTTGGGCACACGAGCTGGAAAGCCGAATGCGCAACGTATCGGGCACCGATCATATCCGCGTCTTTGGAGAACCCACCGAAGAGTTTCTGTTGACCGTCGACCCGGTCATGCTGGCCGCCATGCAGGTGTCGATGCAGCATTTGGTGTCGGTAATTCAACAGGCGGATGTCAAGGTGGCTGCGGGCAATCTGGACAATCAACAATCGAGAATGCAGATCGAGGTCAGTGGTGAGCTTGATTCATTGCAACGCATTCGCACAATTCCTGTTCAAAGCGCTGAGAGCGGCGAGGTTATTCGGCTGGGTGACATTGCCGATATCGAACGGTCGATCCGCGAACCCGAGCGTGAAATCAGTCTGATTGATGGCGAGCAGGGCATCGTGGTCGGCATCCGCATGCAGGCCGATGTCCGCATCGAAGCCTGGAAAGGGCGAGTGCTTGATGAACTGAATCGCTTTGAAGGCGATCTGTCGAGCAACATTCGTATGGAGACCATTTTTGATCAGGCGCTCTATACCTCGGACCGATTGGGCAGCCTGTGGGGCAATGTGCTGGTTGGTTTCCTGCTGGTCGTCTCGGTGCTGCTGGTCACACTGGGTCTTAAAGCGGCACTGATTGTGTCACTGGCCTTGCCGCTGACGGCTGCCTTCACCATGGCCATGATGAAAGTCATCGGACTGCCGATCCACCAAATGTCGGTGACAGGGCTGGTCGTGGCACTCGGCATCATGGTCGACAATGCCATTGTCATGGTGGATCTGATTCAGCAGAAGCGACACCGAGGAAAGTGCGCGCTGGTGGCAATGATGGAGGCCATCCGGCATCTGTGGTTACCGCTGGCCGGTTCAACGCTGACAACCGTGCTGGCCTTCGCCCCGATCGTCTTGATGCCGGGGCCTGCCGGCGAGTTCGTTGGCGGCATTGCACTGTCTGTGATTGCCTCTCTGATTGGCTCCTATCTGATATCGCATACCTTGATTGCCGGTTTGGCCGGACGCTTCCTGAAACCAAGTGCAGACAATCGGGACACATTGCTGCGCAGCGGTATACGCTTGCCGGCAGTCTCTCGACGATTCGCTGCGTCCCTGAAGTGGTCCATGTCGCATCCGTTGTTGACCATTTCACTGGTCATGATTCTGCCGATTCTGGGTTTTGCCATGGCCGGTCGGATGCATGAGCAGTTTTTCCCGCCTTCCGATCGCGACATGCTCAATCTGGAAGTGCGTTTGCCCGTTCAGGTCAGTATCGACCGGACGCGCGAGCTGGTCGAAGAGATCATCATCACGCTCGGTGAGGTGGACGGTCTGCTGTCTCAGCACTGGTTTGTTGGCATGAGTGCTCCGTCCTACTATTACAATCTGATTGCCAACAAGGAGGGTGAGCCTCACTACGCCAATGGCATGATCAAATTCACCGATTTCAGGCGTGCCAATGAGTTGATGCCGCAGTTGCAGGCCCTGTTTGATGAGCGTTGGCCAGAAGCGCAGGTGCTGGTTCGCAAGCTGGAGCAGGGGCCACCGTTCAATGCGCCGGTCGAACTGCGCGTCTATGGCCCCTCTCTGGATACTCTGGCGTCCACCGGTGAGCAAATTCGACAGGTGATGTCTGAGGTCGAGGGGATCATTCACAGTCGCTCGACGCTTGAGCAGGCTCGGCCAAAACTGGCGGTTCAGATTGATGAAGAAGTCTCTCGTCAGGCAGGACTTGAGCTACGTGATGTGGCGAGCCAATTGCAGCTGGCCATGAGCGGGGTCACCGCAGGCTCGGTGCTGGAGGGGACCGAAGAAATTCCCTTGAGAATACGCGTGACTGAAGATCAGCGTCAGAGTCAGGCTGATTTGCAGTCGCTGGTCATCGTTCCGAACGACGCCATGCGCGCTGGTGTCTATCGAGGTATGCCTCTGTCGGCAATCGCAGAAATTCGGGTTGAGCCGGCACGTGGCGCCATTCCTCGTCGCGACGGTTCGCGGGTGAATGTCATAGAAGCCTACACCGCCAATAACGTGCTCGCCTCCGATGTGCTGGCTCGACTGCAAAGCGCGCTGGATGAGGCTGGGTTCAGCGTGCCAGCAGGATACCGGATCGAGGTCGGTGGCGAGTCATCCAAGCGCAATGACGCGGTCGGTAACCTGCTCGCCAACGTGGGCATTATTGTGGTGTTGATGGTCATGGTGGTGGTGATGTCATTCAATTCATTCCGCCTGAGTCTGATCATCTTTTCGGTGGCTGGCTTGTCGGTCGGCCTGGGCATTCTGTGCGTGTGGCTGTTCAACTATCCCTTCGGCTTTACAGTCATCATCGGCCTGATGGGCCTGATGGGTCTGGCGATCAACGGTGCCATTGTCATTCTGGCCGAGTTAAAAAGTTATCCCAAGGCCTGTGCCGGTGAGATCAATGCGTCGATTCACGCCGTCATGCGTTGTTCCAGGCACATCAGCTCAACGACCATCACTACGGTCGGCGGCTTCATGCCTCTGATTCTCGAAGGCGGCGGTTTCTGGCCGCCATTTGCGATCGCGATTGCCGGTGGCACGGTGCTGACCACCATGCTGTCGTT
>QIKT01000053.1 GCA_003233095.1 Oceanospirillales bacterium
GGTTTGAACTGACCACTCGGCAGCGGGGTCAGGATCAGGGCTGGTGCCTGCGCAATGACGGCGATCGGTTCACCGATCCCGAGCCGGCTGCCCATCCAGTCGGAACAACAGTGCTGGTTCGCGACCTGTTTTTCAATCTGCCGGCCCGTCGCAAATTTCTCAAGGTCGAGCGAACCGAGTACGGCCACATCGACGAATTGGTCAAGCGCATTGCCATGTCGAGATTTGATGTTCAGATCAGACTCAGTCACAACGGCCGGGTCACGCGACACTACCGGATTGCCAATTCGCTGGCGGCCTGTGAAATGCGGCTGTCCGAATTGCTCGGGCCGGAGTTTCTGCAACATGCCATTCGGGTGCGCAATGAAGCAGCCGGGATGGTGCTTCATGGCTGGGCGGCCAACGCCACCTGGTCACGCAGTCAGGCCGATCAGCAGTTTTTCTACGTCAATCATCGACATATCCGCGACAAGCTGATCATGCATGCGATCAAGCGTGCCTATCATGATGTCCTCTATCATGGTCGTCATCCGGTGTACGTGCTGTTTCTGGATATCACTCCATCTGAAGTCGACGTCAACGTCCACCCGGCCAAGCACGAAGTTCGCTTTCGTGAATCGGGGCTGGTGCATCAGTTCATCAGTCGAAGCGTTGGCGAGCATCTGGCGGCTGAAACACCGGCCGACCTGACCGCAGGCTCTGCCCGAGAGCACAAAGCACCGATTGCTGATGGATCCAGTGGCCTTCGTGATCAGCAGCCGATCAATTACACAGACACAGGCCGCAGCAGCGACAATTCGGTCAGAGATCTGGCGCGTCGTCTTGATGGAGGGGCGTCAGCAGCGGGCAACATGATCCATGCGCAGCAGCTCTATCAGTCGGGCGCCGAATCCGCCTCACTCAGCGATCAGGGGGATGAACAGATTCCGCCTCTCGGCTTCGCAATCGCGCAACTGCACGGCATCTTTATTCTGGCCGAGAATCGAGACGGACTGATCATTGTCGACATGCATGCAGCGCATGAACGAATCACCTATGAACGTATGAAGCAGGCAATGGACCAGCAGGAGCTCCGTTCGCAGCCTCTGCTGGTCCCCGTGACCGTAGCGGTCAGTGAGAAAGAGGCCGATTATGCCGAGGCACATCGTCAGCAACTGGAACAGTTTGGTCTGAAGGTCGATCGTCTGGCTCCAGAGTCGCTGCGGGTCGTGGCCATTCCGGTGCTGCTGCAGCGCGCCGATCCTGCCGCATTGCTCAGGGATGTGCTGGCCGACCTGATCGCGGTTGGCAGCAGCAATCGAATTGCCGAGCAGGCTAACGACGTGCTCTCGTCGATGGCCTGTCACGGCTCAGTCAGGGCTAACCGCCGGCTCTCCATTCCGGAAATGAACGCATTGCTCAGGGATATGGAACGCACTGAGCGCAGCGGGCAATGCAACCATGGCCGTCCGACCTGGTCTGCGATGAATCTTAAGCAGCTTGATCGCCTGTTTCTGCGCGGTCAATAGGCATGAATGACTCGGCAAACAGCCCTCGGCTGATCGCCTTGCTGGGGCCGACTGCGGCCGGCAAGACGGCACTGTCGCTGGCCCTGCAAGCGCATCTCGATACCGACATCATCAGCATGGACTCGGCTCTGGTCTATCGGCGCATGAACATCGGCACGGCCAAGCCTGAAGCGGAAATTCTCAATTCGATACCCCATCAGTTGATCGACGTTCGCGATCCTTGGCACAGCTACACCGCTTCGGATTTTGCCACCGATGCTCTGACACTGATTGAACGCAATCATGCTCAGGGGCGCCCCAGTCTGGTGGTTGGCGGCACCATGTTGTATCTACAAGCGCTATTGCAAGGCCTGTCGCCGCTCCCTGAAGCAGATCCGCAAATCCGTAAATCGTTGGAGGCTGAGGCTGCCGAGATGGGTTGGCCGCAGTTGCACCAGCGCCTGGCAAGCATTGATCCGGTCGCCGCCGCGCGGATCAGTTGCAACGACAGCCAGCGCATCCAACGCGCGTTGGAGGTCCATGCCATCACAGGCCAAGCCATTTCAGACTTGCAGCAGGATCGAACGGCTCCGTCACTGAGGGTCTTGAAGGTGGTCCTGTCACCGCCCGATCGCAGTGTGTTGCATCGGCGCATCGAACAGCGCTTCGCACAGATGCTCGGTGCTGGAATGATCGAGGAGGTCCGAGGGCTGCTGGACGAGCCAGAGATTCACCCAGCACTCGGCTGCATGCGCTCAGTGGGGTATCGTCAAGTCTGTCAGTATTTATCTGGTGAGTTCGATCGGACCGAATGCGAGCAACGGGGTATCATCGCGACCCGTCAGTTGGCCAAGCGACAGCTGACTTGGCTGCGCAAGGAAGCTGATGCGTTGTGGGTCGATCCCGATCAGAACGATCTGCATTCTCGCACTCTCGCCCAAGCCAATGACTTTCTCAGTTAGCCTTGGGGACCGGGCGCCGTCCTTGCTCCGATTCTTCGAATATTTTGCTCAATTTCGAGCTTAAGTTGTTGAAAATAATGGTCTTGTCCCCTATATTATCCAGACTGGCAAACAATCCTGACAAGAACTCGATTCAGAACGGGACCAAGCAGGATGATTCTCGCGGCATTCACTCGTCACAGAGAATCGCCAGTGACGTGATTGATACAGGCCAGAAGCGTGTAACGGACGTCATAACAACAACAATAACAAGAGGTTCGATCATGTCTAAAGGTCACTCACTACAGGAACCGTTTCTCAATGCACTGCGCAAGGAGCGGGTACCCGTTTCGATTTACCTGGTCAACGGGATCAAGCTGCAAGGTCAAATCGAATCCTTCGACCAATTTGTCATTGTGTTGCGGAATGCAGTCAGTCAGATGATTTACAAACATGCCATTTCGACTGTGGTTCCTTCCAGGAACATTCCATTTCAACACACAGAAGAGACCTGATCCGCTCGAACGCCGTCTGTCCTGACGGCCACAGCTTGCTATTGCTCCATGTTTGATCGCAAATCGTCGGGCGAACAGGCAATCATTGTTCATCCCGAGTTTCAGCAACAGTCCGCGTCATCTGATCTGAACGAGTTCATCGAGTTGGTGAACTCCGCGGGTTGCTCGGTCAATGGAGTGGTCTCCACCACTCGACATCGGCCGGATCCGGCGACCTGCATTGGCAGCGGCAAGATTGAAGAGCTGGTCGAGATGATCCGCGAGACCGATTCGGATCTGGTTCTGTTCAACTTCGAGCTGTCGCCCGCCCAGGAGAGAAACCTGGAGAAAGCCGCCTGTGTCCGCGTCCACGACCGGACCACTCTGATTCTCGATATTTTTGCTCAGCGAGCGCGCTCTCATGAAGGCAAGTTACAGGTCGAATTGGCACAACTGCGCCATATGTCGACCCGTCTGGTCCGGGGTTGGACCCACCTGGAACGACAGAAAGGCGGGATCGGTCTGAGAGGGCCGGGTGAGACCCAGCTGGAAACCGATCGACGCCTGCTCGGGCATCGGGTTCGCACGCTGCGATCTCGACTGGACAAGCTGATCACTCAGCGAACCCAGGGTCGGCGATCTCGTCAGCGTGATCATGTCCCGGTGGTCGCTCTGGTCGGTTATACCAATGCAGGCAAGTCCACGCTGTTCAATACCTTGAGCGGCGAGACCATTTATACCGCTGATCAACTGTTTGCCACATTGGACCCGACCCTGCGCAAGATCAGTACGCCGAATCATCGACCGTTTGTGCTGGCCGATACCGTCGGCTTTATTCAGAGCCTGCCCCACGATCTGGTGACGGCCTTTCATTCAACGCTGGATGAGGTCCGCGAAGCAGACCTGTTGCTGCATATCATTGATGATTCGGACCCGGCAGTCAGCGACCGCATCGATCAGGTGCAGCAGGTGATCACTGAAATTGACGCTGCGGATGTGCCGCAGATCCTCGTGTACAACAAGATTGATCTCAGTGGCCATGCGCATCAGGTCCTCGATGCACGTGATGATCGGCGTGCCAGAATCTGGCTGTCTTCACAGCGTGGTGACGGCGTTGATGCTCTCATGCACCTGATAAATCATCACCTGAATGACAGCTCGAAGCCCTATCGTTTGCAGCTTGAACCCGCTCAGGGACAGTTGCGAGCCACACTCTACGAATGGGGTGTGATTCAATCCGAAGACAATCTGCCTGAAGGCGGTTGGGCGCTGGAGGTGATCCTCAACGAACGAGAACAGGCGCAGGTGGCCGAACTGGTTGTACTGAACGACTAGCAGCCTGTCGGACTTAACGGGTCGTCGCGAGGAACAGTCGATTTGAGTCAGAATTTTCGATCTTTTGAGGCGGATAGCACCGCTATGTAACCAACAAGATCGGGACATCCGGCCAAACTCGGGTTTTGTGCAGTAGATCACCTCAAGTCCGACAGGCTGCCAGCAGCGGCGTACGATAGATGAAGTGATGACCTCTGGTGCCTTGTTGTCCCTGAGGTTCGCGCATATGATATGAAACATACTCAGAATGATCGAGGAGAATTCAATGGCCTGGAATGAGCCGGGAAAGGACAATGACAAGGACAAGGACAAGCAAAAGGATCCTTGGCAATCCGGAGGTGGCCAGCAGCCGCCTGATCTGGACGAGATTTTCAAAAATCTCAAGGGCAATGTCATTCGTCTGTTTGGTGGCAAGGGCAACGACTCACGAGGCAGCTCAACCAAGCGAGGCGGCGGTGGTACTGGTGGCCTGGTACTGGTCATTCTGTTGGCAGTTGCCGTCTGGGTCGTGGTGACCTCGTTTTATATTATCGACGAACAGGAACGTGGCGTGGTGCTTCGCTTTGGCGAGCACGTCAAGACCATGCAGCCTGGTTTCAATGTGACACTGCCTCGGCCTATTGATAAGGTCTTCAAGGTCAATGTGACCCAGTTGTCCAATGAGAAAACGTCCGCTCAGATGCTGACTCTGGACGAGAACATTGTCGATGTGTCGCTGGATGTTCAGTACAAGATTCTCGATCCGGAAGACTATCTGTTCTATGACGTTGACCCGGACAGCTCTTTGATCCAGGTCGCCGAGAGCGCGATGCGTCAGGTAGTTGGCGACAACACGCTGGACTACGTGCTGCTCGAAGGCCGTGCTGAAATGACCTCCACCATCAAGGGCATCATCCAGGACACCCTGGACAGTTACCAGAGCGGTCTGATCATCAACAACGTCAACTTCGAATCGGTCAGGCAGCCACAGGAAGTCAAGGAAGCCTTCGATGATGCCATCAAGGCACGAGAAGACAAGGAGCGTTCGCAGCGAGAAGCGACCGCCTACGCTAATCAGAAATTGCCTGAGTCTCGCGGTACATCAGCGCGTCTGATTCAGGAAGCAGAAGCCTACAAAGCGGTGCTGGTTGCTCAGGCCAAGGGTGAAGTTGAGCGGTTCAATCTGCTGCTCACCGAGTATCAGCGTGCTCCGGAAGTGACCCGTCAGCGACTGTATCTGGAGACCATGGAAAATGTGCTCGGTCGCACACCCAAGGTCCTGCTGGATGCCGACGGTGGTGGCAATCTGATGATGTTACCGCTGGAACAGATCATGAGTGGCAAGATGCGACAGCGCCTCTCGCCATCCGACAACAACACCATGCCGCGCGAGCTGCCGTCCTTCCAGGCCAGCCCCGAAGCAGGTCAAAGTGGGCAGGGTCGTGATTCCACGACTCGTCCCACACGAGGAGGAGGAGGACGATGAAAGGCATCTTGCTGTTAATATTGGCGCTGGCCGCCATAGTGGTCGCTTTGTCGGCTTTCACTGTGTCCGAGACCGAGTATGCAATCAAGTTCAGACTCGGCAAGATTGTCCAAACCGATTATGAACCCGGTCTTCACTGGAAATTGCCGTTCGTCAACAATGTGCGCAAGTATGACAAGCGCATCATGCTGCTGGACGCGACCGAAGAACGCTTCATTACCTTCGAGAAAAAGGACGTGATCGTCGATTCGTTTGTCAAGTGGCGGATCCTGGATGTCAGTGAATTCTATACCTCGTTCTCGGGTGATTCTCGCAACGCGCGCGATCGTTTGGTGCCGATCATTGCCGACAATTTGAAGTCCGAATTCTCCAAATCCACTCTGCAGGAAGCCCTGTCCACCAAGCGCGATGCCATCATGCTGTCGGTCAAGCAAAATGCAAACCGGATTGTCCAGCCACTTGGACTGGAAATTGTTGATGTACGGATCAAGCAGTTGAACCTGCCTGATCAGGTCAAGGAATCGGTCTTTGCCCGAATGCGAGCATCACGAAAGGAAGTGGCCAATGAGTTGCGATCGCAAGGCCGCGAGGAAGCTGAAAAGATTCGCGCCAATGCCGATCGAGAAGCCCGTATCAACGTGGCCAAAGCCAACCAGCAGGCACTGGGTCTGCGTGGTGCAGGGGATGCAGAAGCGGCCCGTCTGTACGCTGATGCCTACAATGAAGATCGCGAATTCTATGCCTTCTTCCGATCGCTGCAAGCCTATCGCGAGACGTTTGCGGACGGGCAGGATATAATGATACTGGACACGAACTCCGAGTTTTTCAATTTCTTCAACAAGAAACAACTACCCTGATTGACTCAAAGTCTCAGGGCTGACGAACCGGTTCGCACTGCAGGCCCGACTGAATCAACACGACGCCGACCCTGCAGATCCTGCGGGGTCGTCTCGTTTGAGGAGCTGAACCATGAATGACCTGATGGCGGCTTTATGTCTGATGCTGATCATCGAAGCCATCATGCCGGTCATCATGCCGCAGGCCTGGAAAGAGTTTCTGCACAGAATCACACAGCTGGACAACCGGAAGATTCGCATCGCAGGTCTGGTCGCAATGTTGACCGGTCTGGGATTACTTCAATTATTTCGTTAGAGGAACTGCGTCATGCAGCGTAGTGTAGTCGTGCTCGGCACCCAGTGGGGCGATGAGGGCAAGGGCAAGATTGTCGACCTTCTGACCGAAGGCGTGGACCTTGTTGTCCGTTTTCAGGGTGGACACAATGCTGGTCATACTCTGGTTATCAATGGCAATACAACGGTCCTGCACCTGATTCCATCCGGAATTCTTCATCAGGGCGTGCAGTGTTTGATTGGCAATGGCGTGGTGCTCAGCCCCGAAGCGCTGCTCAAGGAAATGGACGGATTGGAGGCCACGGGTGTTGACGTCAGCGCTCGTCTGCGCATCAGTCCATCCTGCCCGGTGATCCTGCCCTACCATATCGCACTGGATCAGGCGCGCGAGCTGGCTCGCGGTAAAGATCCGATTGGCACCACGGGTCGCGGAATTGGCCCGGCCTATGAAGACAAGGTCGCTCGACGCGGCGTCCGTCTGGCCGATCTGTTTGATGCTGATAGAGCCCGGGAGCGAATCGGTGCAGCGCTCGATTATCACAATTTTGTACTGACCGGCTATCTCAATGCCGAGGCGGTTGATCTGGAGCAAACGCTCGATCAGGCCTTTGCCCAGGCAGAACGGCTCAAGCCGCTGTGCATAGATGTCACCCAGACCATCATCGATATGCGCGGACGGGGAGGCAAGATTCTGTTCGAGGGTGCTCAGGGGACCATGCTTGATATTGATCACGGCACCTATCCGTATGTCACCTCATCCAATACCACCAGTGGTGGCGTGTGCACCGGCAGCGGGATTGGCCCGCGCGACATCGATTATGTGCTGGGCATCACCAAGGCATATACCACGCGAGTGGGCAGCGGACCGTTTCCGACCGAACTACACGACGAGATCGGTGCCAAAATTGCCAAGCGCGGTGCCGAGTTCGGCGCCACCACCGGTCGTGCTCGTCGCTGCGGCTGGCTGGATATTGTCGCGCTGAAACGCTCGATACGCATCAACGGCATCGATGGCCTGTGTGTCACCAAGCTGGATGTGCTCGACGGTCTGGACGAAATTTGTCTGTGTATCGGCTATCGCTATCGCGGCGAGATCATCGATACGCCACCGCTGGATATTGCCGACTATGATCTGTGCGAACCGATCTATGAAAGCATGTCTGGCTGGCAGGGCGATCATGCCGGGATTCGCAAGCTGGACGTTTTGTCCGATGCGGCGAGAGCCTACCTGGACCGAATTGAAGCCCTGGTCGATTGTCCCATTCATATCATTTCGACAAGCCCGGAACGCGATGACAACGTCATCATTCGACATCCGTTTCACTGAGAACCTGCAGTGAGCTTCAGCCGCGATCAGTGGGAGAAGTTACTGACCACCGGCGGTGGTTTGCTGTCATTGCTGGAGACCGGGTCAAATCCCGAAGCATTGATCGGCGAACAGTTTGGCTCCTTTACCATCACCTCACTGATCGACCGTGGTGGTATGGCCTGTGTCTATCGAGCCGAGCGAACAGATGAGGCCTTCCGCCAGCAAGTGGCTATCAAGATCATGCACGTCGGTCTTGATCAGCCGGAGCTGGTCTCCCGTTTTCTGACCGAGCGTCAGATTCTGGCTGATCTGGATCATCCTGGTATTGCACGCATATTCGATTCGGGTGTGAGTGAGGATCAGCGCCCCTATTTGATCATGGAGTACATCGATGGTGAGCCGATCGATGACTGGTGTGATCGCGAGCAACCGGACCTGCATACCCTGCTGGGTATCATGGTCAGCGTCTGCGACGCGGTCCACTCCGCGCATGAGAAGGGCATCATCCATCAGGACCTGAAGGCCGGCAACCTGCTGATTGACTCGCACGGTCAGACCAAATTACTGGATTTTGGCATTGCCCGAGTGTTTGATCAAAGTGATCAATCCAGCACCGATCAGGCGCTTTATACGCCGCTGATTGCGGCGCCGGAGCAGTATCGACAGGAGCGGGCCAGCGAATGCACTGACGTCTGGCAAATCGGCGTGCTGCTGTATCGACTCATCAGTGGCCGCTACCCATTCGAGGCCGACCGCGATGCAGCGGCTCTCAAAGCATGTATCCTCGATCAGCCTCCCGCCGAATTCACCGCGACCCTGTCCATGCCGTCACTGATGCGCATGGGCCTGAAGGATGTGCTCAGCGCCTGTCTGGCCAAGCAGCCTGGCGATCGCTATAGAAATGTGCGTGCACTCGGTGATGACCTGAGACGTCTTCGCGACGGAGAAGCGCTGGGCTCTGCATCGAGTCATGGCTGGAACGGTCTCAGACGGATGATTCTCAGGCGCCGTGCTCCATTGACTGCGGCCTGTCTGATCATTGCCTTGGGAGGTGGCGGATTGTGGCTGTATCAGTCCCACCTGGCCGAGCAGCAACAGCAAAACGATGCGATGACCGACCTGCTGGTCGAAGCCATCGAAGCCACCGACCCCTCTCGCGAAAATGATGCCCTGTCGGACATCATCAGCAGCGCAGATTTTGAATCGGTGACCCAGAGTCGCGCCAATACCGGTGCGGCCAGACGCGTCTTGTTGAGCACCGCCAGCCGATTGATCGATCGCGGTGAGTTCAGTCGAGCGATCACACTGCTGACCGATCACCTGGGCAGTGTTTCTGATCTGACCCGCCTGCCGGCCGACAAGGCCGAACATCTCAGTTTGCTCGGCTATGCGCATTACCGAGCAGGGGATCTAGACTCGGCCGGACCCATGATGGAGCGTGCCTTCAGCCTGCTGGAGCAGCAGCCAAAGGATGCCTGGCAAGCCCGTGCTGGCATTGTGCAACGACTGGGCCTGTTCGAACGACACCGCGCTCAGACCGATCGCGCTTACACGCTGATCGAGCAATCCTGGCAGATGACCGAGAATCAGCTTGCCGATCAACCCTTGTTGTTGGCGCGGGCCAACAATCATCTGGGGCTGGTGCTCAGTGACCTGGATCGATTCGATGAAGCCGAACGCGCGTATCGACGCTCGATTGCCGCCTATGAACAGTTGGCTGATCAGCAGCTGGCCAGCGCATTGACCGCCGCCAATCTGGCCGATGTGCTTCGCCAGTCCGGTCGTTTGCCCGAGGCCATTGAGCTGGCCAGAAAATCGGTGCTGGATGTGGATGCCTCCAGTCAATCTCTGCCGACCCATCGAGCCCTGGTTCGAGTGACACTCGGCAATGCTCAGATGCGCCAACAGCAGTACGCTGATGCCATTGAGGCGTATCAGGTGGCCCATGAAATTTATCAACAATCACTGGGCGCGTCGCACCCTCGGGTTGCCAGCTCAGCTCATAATCTGGCCACGGCCTATCGTCTGAATGGTCAGTGTGATCGCGCCAGACCCCTGTATGAAGAAGCCCTGAGCGGGATGCGCGAGTCACTGGGTGAGAATCATCCACGAGTTCAGGCGTCCGCCCGGCAACTGGCACTGTGCCCCGACGCTGAGCGCTGATAGCCGTCATGCCCCGTCGCCCTGAAGAAATCACCCAATTGCTGCAGCTGAGCGCCGATGGCGATGCAGCAGCCATGGATGACTTGCTGGAACTGGTGTACGAGGATCTGCACCGCCTGGCTGCTCGCCAGCTGGCCAGTGAGCAACCCGGGGTGACCTTGTCAGCCACCATGCTGGTCAATGAAGCCTATCTGAAGCTGCGCACCCAGACTGGCAGTCACTGGAACGACCGACAGCACTTCTTCCGCCTGGTCTCCCAGTCGATTCGCAATATTGCCGTCGATCACGCTCGCCAGCGATTGGCGCAAAAACGCGGCAGCGGCGAACGGCCTCTGGAATTGAACGAAGACCTGCATCCAGCCGATGAGCGTGCCAGCATGATTGTTGAAATGGACGAAGCGCTGGCCACACTGCGCGAAACCGAGCCGGATCTGGTGTTGATGATCGAATGTCGCTTTTATGCCGGTCTGACCGAGGTGGAAACCGCCGAAGCACTGGGAATATCCAGACGGACCGTCCAGCGACAGTGGATCGACGCCAGAGAGCAGCTGAAAGACTTGCTCTGCTGAGTCTTCGCACAATTCCCTTGCGCTGAACAGACTCTGTTCCCTGGCACCCCCCGCTCGCATTGATCCGCAGAACTACTGAGTCGATTCGGGCCTTATTGAAGGATGCCAATCATCACACCGGCGGCAACCGCCGAGCCAATCACACCGGCGACGTTCGGACCCATGGCATGCATCAGCAGAATGTTCTGAGGATCGGCTTCCTGACCTACCTTGCTCGAGACTCGCGCGGCCATCGGCACAGCCGAAACGCCTGCTGAGCCAATCAACGGGTTGATCGGAGTTGAGCTGAAGCGGTTCATCAACTTGGCCATCAGCAGGCCCGATGCGGTGCCAATGCTGAAGGCGATGATGCCCAGCACCAGAATGCCCATCGTGCTGGCGTCGAGAAATTTGTCCGCGCTCATCTGCGAGGCCACACCCAGACCGAGAAAGATCGTGGTGATGTTGATCAGGGCATTCTGTGTGGTGTCGCTGAGTCGGTCGACCACACCTGATTCACGCATCAGGTTCCCCAGGCAGAACATGCCGAGCAATGGGGCCGCCGAGGGCAGCAGCAGTGCTACCAGCAGGACCAGCAGCAGCGGAAAGATGATCTTCTCCGCCTGTGAGACTCGACGCAGTTGCACCATGCGAATCTTGCGCTCCGACTCGGTGGTCAGCAATTTCATGATCGGTGGCTGGATGATCGGTACCAACGCCATATAGGAATAAGCGGCCACGGCAATCGGGCCAAGCAGGTCTGGCGCCAGTCGATTGGCAATAAAGATGGCAGTCGGCCCATCGGCGCCGCCAATGATGCCAATCGCAGCGGCATCCTTGACCGAGAAATCGAACAAGCCCAGTTGCGTCAGACCCAGCGCGCCAATCACGGTGGCAAAGATTCCAAACTGAGCGGCTGCGCCCAGAAACAAAGTCTTGGGATTGGCCAGCAAGGGCCCAAAGTCGGTCAGAGCGCCGACCCCCATGAAAATGATCAGCGGAAACAGGCTGGTCTCGATGCCGACATGGTAGATGTAATAGAGCAGGCCGCCTGAACCGATCAGCTCGCCGGTTTCGCTGTAGATTGGCGCCAGCAGGAAATCCGTGCCGGGGATGTTGACCAGCAGGGTACCGAAGCCAATCGGCAGCAGCAACAGCGGTTCGAACTTCTTGCGAATGGCCAGATAGAGCAAGGTCAGGGCGATGCCGACCATCACACATTGTCCCCAGGTCACCTGGCTGATTCCGGTTTGGCTCCAGAGGGCTTCGAGCTGCTCCATCTAGGCGATCATCATCATGGTGTCGCCGGACTGCACCTTGTCGCCAGTGCGGATATTGACTCTGGTGATAGTGCCGGTCCGATCGGCCTTGATTTCCGATTCCATTTTCATCGCTTCGAGAATGGCCACCGTCTGGCCCTCAGCGACCGTATCACCGACCGCCACTTTGACATCGAAGACGTTACCGGTTAGCGGTGCCGGTAATGGCGTGCCTTCACCTGTTGGGGCAGAAGCGGCCAGTGGTTGGATATCAGTGACCGAGCTGTCGCTGGCGACCTGAACCGAATAGGTCTTGCCATCCACGCTGACCTGATAACTGGCCGGGCCGTCATCAGAGGTGGCGGCACTTTGCCGGGCAGCGGGCGCTGTCTTCGGCTTGCTGCAAGGGGCCGGTTCGAAAGCGTCGGGGTTGCCGCGATTTTTCAGAAAATTCAGACCAATCTGCTGGAACAGTGCAAAGGTCAGCACATCGTCCACAGCATGATCAGCCAGGCTGAAGCCCTGTTCTTTGGAGAGCGCGCTGAGCGTCTCGGTGAGCAAATCCATCTCGTCATCGATCAGGTCGGCAGGCCGGACGGTGATCGCTTGCTGTCCGTCTTCGAGGACGCGCTGCTGCAACGCCTTGTCCATCGGTGCAGGCGTCGCGCCATACTCGCCGCGTAGCACACCGGCAGTTTCCCTGGTGATCGACTTGTAGCGTTCCCCGGTCAGCACGTTGATGATCGCCTGAGTGCCGACAATCTGCGAGGTGGGCGTGACCAGCGGGATATAGCCCAGTTCTTTGCGCACCGTGGGGATTTCTTCCAGCACCTCGTCCATCTTGTCGGCCGCGCCCTGTTCGCGCAGCTGGCTTTCCATGTTGGTCAGCATGCCGCCAGGCACTTGGGAGACCAGAATCCGCGAATCGACGCCCCGCATAGAGCCTTCAAACTCGGCATACTTCAGGCGAACCTTGCGGAAATAGGTCGCAATCTCGGCAATCAGTTCCAGATCAAGGCCCGTGTCGTATTCGGTGCCTGCGAAAATGGCGACGATCGATTCAGTCGCCGAATGGCCGGTGGTCATGCTCATCGAGGAGATCGAGGTGTCGACATTGTCCATCCCGGCCTCTACCGCCTTGACGATAGTCGCCGTCGACAGACCGGTCGTGGCGTGACAGTGCAAATGCAACGGGATCGACAGCTCGGACTTCAGACGTGTGACCAGCTCGAAGGCCGTATAGGGCGTCAGCAGGCCAGCCATGTCCTTGACCGCCAGTGATTGCGCGCCCATCTGCTCCAGTTCGATCGCCAGCTTCACCCACAGATCCATGGTATGCACCGGACTGGTGGTATAGGAGATGGTGCCCTGAGCGTGCCCGCCATGTTCAACCACGGCCTCAAGCGCTACGCGCATGTTGCGCGGATCGTTCATCGCATCAAACACCCGGAAGACATCGACGCCGTTGGCCACAGCGCGCTCAACAAATTTTCGCACCACGTCATCGGCGTAGTGACGGTAGCCGAGGATATTCTGACCGCGCAGCAGCATTTGCTGACGCGTATTGGGCATGGCTGCCTTCAGCTCGCGAATCCGTTGCCATGGGTCTTCGCCCAGAAAGCGGATGCAGGCATCAAAGGTAGCACCGCCCCAGCTTTCAGCGGCCCAGTAGCCGACCTGATCCAGCTTTTCGGCAATCGGCAGCATGTCGTCCAACCGCATCCGGGTGGCCAGCAGGGATTGATGTGCGTCCCGGAGGACAACGTCGGTGACGCCTATTTTCTTTTGAGTCATGTGAACTACCGTTTGCGCTGGGTGTGCTGTCTGTGTCGATGGATGGCGGCGCTGATCACGGCCACCAGTCGACCGTCCTGATTGGGGTCTGATATGGCGTTGTTAGACGGTATGACTTCAGGGACAAAGCGTCGAACCAGTCGAGTCATCACCGTCACCACGACGATCAGCAACGTCAGGAAAATCAATACCGAGCTCATGCCAATCACCATCAGCATGACGCCCTGGGAGATCAGGGATGGGTCATTCATGAGCCAAGAATAGCAGAATGGGTTTTGAAAGGCAGCGACGAGAGATCTTCAAGTTTGCTTTGGCCAAGTGGCGACTTGTTTTTCTTGTGTTGTTTGAATTCAGGTTTTGCCTGACGGCGAGGTACTTTTCTTTGCCTCCACAAAGCAAAGTAAGCAAAAGAAATGACCCAGGCTGACTTGCCAAATCAGCACGCTACGCGGTCAGTTTCATCGAATGTTCTCCAAATTTTCGACGAAGCGGAGAAAAGTACACCAAAAGTGCACCACTCAAACCCCATTCATCACCCGGTCAGGCCAGGTCAGTTTGAGTTTTGCAATCACCCGGAATTTCTAAGCCACTGAAACGAAACGGTTTGAATGGGGTTTGATAATCATGCAAGATGGTGCCAGAAGAGGACTTGAACCCACTATTTTCTGATCTGGTTGAACACTCATAACTGAATGATATTCAAAACAATATACACTGCCAATGATTCAAGGCAGGTGTATCAATGTACCACCTGAGTGCTGCTGCTTCGAGTCTCGAAGATTGAGCCGATCTAGGCTTTTTGTCGTCCGTAAACCTGAATTGAATTGTAGCCCACTATGATGCCGACTGGTCAGTAGGGGCATATCCTTTCTTTAGTGGGCGTTTCGCGAGTAGTAAGAATCAGATTTCGGAATCGGATAAAATCGGATAAAATCGGGTATTATCGGATAAGGTATTGAATAAATTGAAAGGTTCAGACCAAATGCAAGAACCGAAAATCGTTATCGGGCAAGAGCTACTAAAACTCATCGCAGAGATTGATGAGTTTAAAGGAAAGTGGACGTTGTTAAAAACGATGTCTCCTGACCGATTGAACAAGTTGCGTAAAGTCGCCACCATCGAAAGTATGTCATCCACTCGTATTGAAGGAGCAAAGCTTTCTGATATTCAAGTTGAAACACTTTTATCCAATCTTGCGACCACATCCTTCAAAAATCGTGATGAGCAAGAAGTGGCAGGTTATGCCGAAGCAATGGATTTAGTATTTCAGGCATTTGAGGACTTGAGGGTTACCGAAAACCATATTCGCCAGTTACATCAAACACTCTTGCGTCATAGTGATAAAGACGAACGCCATCGAGGAGATTACAAGACACTCCCAAATCATGTAGTTGCCAGAGACCAGCACGGCAAAGAGGTTGGTGTGGTCTTTGAAACAACAACACCATTTGATACACCCAGAGAAATGGAAGAATTGGTCAAATGGGCATCCAAAGCAACAGATGAGGAGGCGATGCATCCACTCTTGATCGTCGCTGTATTCAATGTGGTGTTTCTTGCCATTCACCCATTTCAAGATGGAAATGGTCGGTTATCTCGTATTCTCACGACCTTGATGCTGTTGCGGATGGGGTACGATTATGTGCCTTACGCTTCCCTTGAACATGTCATTGAAGATAACAAAGAACTGTATTACAAGGCGCTTCGCCGAACGCAAACAACCTTAAAATCGGATAAACCCGATTGGGA
>QIKT01000010.1 GCA_003233095.1 Oceanospirillales bacterium
ATTTGTCGCCAATGGCCATGAATTCCGAGGCTTTTTCAGCGGCAAGCCGCTGAAAGTCGATGTCAGTGAAGCCACGCGCCTGATCGCCAGAGTCGAACCTGCCACGATCAGCGGAAGACAGGTCACGGTTCAGTATCAGAGTGATGCGTCGTGGGATCTGAATGTGGCAGTGCTCGGCTTTGATCTGGATACTCAGGTGAAAGCGGGCGAAAATCGAGGTCGCACACTCACCCATCAGTTCACCGTTCTGGATCATCAGCGAACCCGCGTTGAAGGCTTCGAGGCTCAGGTCACCATCGATCCGGATCGTGTGCGGCAACAAGCACCAGTGCGTCCCGGTCGATTGGGTTTGGCCGTGTGGGTGACTCCAAAGGGCTCGCAGAAGCCTTTGCAAGCCACCGGTGGCTGGTTGGATTGACACAGATCGGGCGAGCCTGAGAACTGGTTCAAGGAAATTTGTGTCACATTTGTTTACATTTGTCCCTCGAGTTGTGAAAATGACCTGTTGCCGGGCGGCAGTGACTGAGTGCAACACTCAGTGTCTGAAGGCTCGGTACATGATTCTGCATAGCACAAACGGTTGAGCGACCGGCAGAATTGGACTTGGTGGGAGAAGAAGCATGCTGGATACGATTACCAATACATCGTTGGAAGATTTCTACGACGATCACCTGTACATCCTTGAGACCTGCGGCTGGTTTGTCGAGTTGGGTGAAGACAGTCTGTCGCTGTTTCGCGATAACCCGAATGGCCAACCGTTGACGGACGCCTCGATCTGCCTGTACTTCGAAGAGTATGAGTATGATCTGGTCATGAATACCGACGGCGAATTCGATCATGAAAACATTCGCAAGCGCGAAAAGCCGTGGATTGTTCGCGTTGTCGACAAGGGCACGGCGACCTTCGAGAAACTCAGCAAGGCGACCCGTCTGCTGCTAGATCAGGCCGACAAACTCTCGAGTCGTTCAAGAGTTAGTCAAGCTAGCTGACGATCTCTCACAAGGTCGAGTTTCAGGTCACTGTTTTTATGTGGCTGGTCCTGTATTGATACGCGACCAATCACCTCCGGCCTGTTCAAACACCTTCGGATCCATGACCCGTTGCCACAGCGCAGGGACATAGGGAGCCTCTGAACAAGTCGTGATCGGCTGTCTTGAGCGTGAACGACGCCCGCTCGGCGTTGCATGAGCTGAGCCATCGCACCACGATGGCTCAGCTCATGCGCCTTGATCGGACGCATTTCCCATCTCAATCCAATCCGCTTAAGACTTATTCAGAGGCTCCCTGGTCAAACGATCGACAGGTCTGATTGATGATCCCCTCAATCCCATCGCAGTGCCGTAGCGTGTTCATTTGTGATACTCATCTGGGGGCATCAGATGGCAACGTGGATTCTCTGAACCGCTTTTTTGAAGGACACACAGCCAAGGCATCTGTATCTGATCGTCGATATCGTCGGCCTGGATGCGACGAAGCGACGCGTTCGCCGAAATTGGTCGCAGTTGCCCGTTGCAGACACTCTTGTGGCGATGGCGGCCGAGGTCAATCGGGTGCTCTGTGTCACTAGCAATCAGATCGAGCAGGTGTGCTTGGATGGAATGGGTGCGCTGGTGTGATCGTCGGCAGTGCAAGGTTCCGATCGCGGCAGATCGACAGGCCGTTCGGGAGGATCACTCAGCCCCGGTCAACGCCTGTTGAGAAGATGATCAGCCGTTCTGCTGCTTGACCTTCAGGCGCATGCCGCGTCTGGGTCGATCGATGATGCCCTGATCGGTGCTGAGTCGAAACGGGATGGATTTGGTCTGTCCCCAGGAGGCAGCCCGATACACTGCAAAGTGAAGATGTGGCATCGTCGTGTGACCGGTATTTCCGGATCGGCCTATGCGCTGTCCGCGCCTGACTCGCTCCCCAATGACCACATCAACACCGTCCTGGTCAAGATGATAATACTCGCCGGTGCTGCCGTCATTGTGAAGCACAACAATGTAATTGGCGTATCGTCCGCAGCCTTTTTCCCAGCAACCCTTGCTGTGTCGGGATTCAGTGTTGACCACGATACCATCGCGTGCTGCATGGATGGGCGTGCCGATCGGCATGTCAAAGTCGATGGCATAGTATTCCATGCCCTTGTGGCTGAATGAAGAACCAAAGCCCTGCAGAATTCGAAACTGTTTGCCTTCGGCATAGGGAAGACGATACAAGTACTGGTCATCATGATCGACATCTTGCAAGCCGATACTCCAGTCGTACCAGTAGCGAAGTCGATGCGGCCGGTCGGCTCGTTTGATCGGCATCCGTGTCAGCAGTACTGATTCATTAGGGCCCAGTGAGCGGGTAATACTATGGGATGATTGTTGTCTCAGGTTCTCGGTACGGTTGCGCACCGACAAGGTCAGTGGCCAGGGCTTGAGGTTTCGTGCGTATTGATAGACTACTTCATCTCGGACTTCAGACTCGATACATACCCAATCGTCACAGGAGGATCGGGCCACTGCATCGGTGGACATGAACAGTGTGACAAGTAGCATCAGTGCCAGGCTCGAAAGGAACCTGTCGGACGAGCGGATGGCGAGTGTTGCAACAGCAAGTGTCATTGTCATATTCTGAATGGACAGCATCTTTGGCGATTAATTCAAACAGTGCCGCAATCACAGTGAACAGATCATCAACAGCACAGTCCCTGTCATGAACGACAGATCGACACCCCAGCTGATTCGGGCGCAGTGGCCGATGTCAGATCGGGTCGATGCTGGCTCGTCTATGCGACAGGGTGGGATCAGCCAGCCGCCCTTTGATCAACTCAACCTCGGTCTGGCCTCTGGTGATGAGGCAAAGGCGGTCACAGTCAATCGACAGAGGTTTGAGTCCTGGTTAAACCCGGATGAGCCCGTTCATTGGCTACGCCAGCAGCACACCACGAGCGTGCGACATTACGATGAGGTCACCGACAGTGTGTGTGATGCAGTCTGGGTGGATCGACCCGGGGTGGCCTGTGTGGTACTCAGTGCTGACTGTCTCCCCGTGCTTCTGGCCGATCAGGATGCCACGGTGGTCGCTGCGGTGCACTGCGGCTGGCGAGGGCTTCAGGCTGGCATATTGGATCGGGTGATCGACGCTCTGGGAGTGGATCCGACGAGGCTGCATGCCTGGTTCGGGCCTGCGATTGGTCCTCAGTCCTTTGCGGTGAGGGATGATGTCCGCCAGGCCTTTGTAGAGATTGATTCGTCTTGTCTCATATCGTTCACCGCGACTGATGCGGATCACTACCTGGCTGACCTCTATCAGATCGCTGGCTCACTGCTGTCACGCCGAGGGGTCACCTCCATAAGTGGCGGATTATGGGACACGTTTGCAGATCCGGCTCGATTCTTCTCGTATCGGCGTGAGGGTCAAACGGGTCGGCAGGCCGCATGGATTGCGCTGCGCCGCTGACTTTCAGCGATGATCAAATGTGCGGCTGTGAAGCACGCGTGAATTGAAACTGCTCGGAATCAGCACCATTTAGACCTCATCAGATTAATCGGCAGGTGGCTGAAGCGCATCGTTGCGATACCCCTGCAAGGATGAGGAAATCCCTATGAGAATGGAAAAAATGACCAGCAAGTTTCAGTTGGCTCTAGCCGATGCGCAATCGCTGGCGCTGGGTCGTGATCACAGCCTGATCGAACCGGTCCACCTGCTCAGCGCACTGCTCGATCAGGAGGGCAGCAGCGTCCGACAACTGCTCAGTCAGTCGGGTGTCAACGTCAACGTGCTCAAGACTCGATTGTCCGAGCTGCTAGGCCAGCTGCCCCGGGTCAGCGGTGATGATGGGCAGGTCAGTCTGTCCAATGGTCTCAGCAAACTTCTCAATCAATGTGACAAGCAGGCTCAGAAGCGAGGTGACAAGTTCATTTCCTCGGAACTGTTTCTGCTGGTCGCTCTGGATGCCAGCGATCTCATTGCCCAGGCACTTCGAGATGCCGGAGCCAATTCCGATGCCATCCGCAAGACCGTCGAGGATTGGAGAGGCACCGATACGGTAGACGATGCCAATGCTGAAGATCAGCGACAGGCGCTGGACCGCTATACCATTGATCTGACCGAGCGCGCCGAGCAGGGTAAGCTGGATCCGGTCATCGGTCGCGACGAGGAAATTCGTCGATCGATCCAGGTGCTGCAACGACGCACCAAGAACAATCCGGTGCTGATCGGTGAGCCGGGCGTGGGCAAGACCGCCATCGTCGAAGGTCTGGCGCAGCGGATCATCAACGGCGAAGTGCCCGAAGGGCTGAAGAACAAGCGATTGCTGTCGCTGGACATGGGCATGCTGATTGCCGGTGCCAAGTTTCGCGGCGAGTTCGAAGAACGCTTGAAAGCCGTGCTCAAGGATTTGTCGGCTCAGGAAGGCCAGGTCATTCTGTTCATCGACGAGCTGCATACCATGGTAGGCGCCGGCAAAGCGGAAGGCTCGATGGATGCCGGTAACATGTTGAAGCCAGCTCTGGCGCGCGGTGAGTTGCACTGCATCGGCGCGACCACGCTGGATGAATACCGACAGTACATCGAGAAGGATGCCGCGCTGGAGCGTCGGTTCCAGAAAGTTCTGGTTACCGAGCCGAGCGTCGAGGACACCATTGCTATCCTGCGAGGGTTGAAAGAACGCTATGAAGTGCATCATGGCGTCGATATCACTGACCCTGCGCTGGTCGCCGCGGCGACGCTGTCACACCGCTATATCACCGATCGCAATCTTCCGGACAAGGCGATCGATCTGATGGATGAGGCGGCGTCACGGATTCGCATGGAAATCGATTCGAAACCCGAAGCGCTTGATCGACTGGAGCGACGCCTGATCCAGCAGAAAATTCAGCGTGAAGCCTTGAAGAAGGAAACCGATGATGCCTCCCGGCAGCGATTGTCCGACCTGGATGAGGCGATTGCCGAGATGGAACGTGAGTATGCCGGGCTGGAAGAAGTCTGGGTATCGGAAAAGGCGGCGGTGCAGGGCGCATCGCACATTCGCGAGGCACTTGAGCGGGCCCGTCAGGAATTGGAGACCGCTCAGCGTGCTCAGGACTTGAGTCGAATGTCCGAGCTGCAATATGGCGTCATTCCCGATCTCAACGAGCAGTTGGTCAAGGCCGATGAAGTCCAGACCAGCGAGACCACTTTGCTGCGGAACAAGGTCACAGATGAAGAGATCGCCGAGGTGGTTTCACTGTGGACCGGCGTGCCGGTGACGCGCATGCTCGAAGGGCAACGCGACAAGCTGCTACGAATGGAGGAGGGCCTGCATCAGCGTGTGATTGGTCAGGATGAGGCGGTGATCGCCGTGTCCGATGCCATTCGCCGTTCTCGAGCCGGGTTGGCGGATCCGAATCGCCCCAATGGCTCGTTCCTGTTTCTGGGGCCAACCGGTGTGGGCAAGACAGAATTGTGCAAGGCGCTGGCCGAGTTTCTGTTTGATACCGAAGAGGCCATGGTTCGCATCGACATGTCGGAGTTCATGGAAAAGCATTCGGTCTCACGGCTGATCGGTGCGCCACCCGGATATGTCGGCTACGAGGAAGGTGGCTATCTGACCGAAGCCGTCAGACGACGCCCGTACAACGTCATCCTGCTCGATGAGGTTGAGAAGGCGCATCCAGACGTGTTCAACATTCTGCTGCAGGTCATGGAAGACGGTCGCTTGACCGATAGTCATGGACGGACGGTCGATTTTCGCAACACGGTCATCATCATGACCTCCAACCTCGGCTCCGATCGCATTCAGGCAATGGCAGGAGATCACGACTATGCGGCCATGAAGAAGGCTGTGATGGAGGTGGTGACGGGCCATTTCAGGCCCGAGTTCATTAATCGAATTGATGACGTGGTGGTGTTCCATCCGCTCGAATCGACCGAGATTCGGCAGATTGCCGCCATTCAGGTCGATCGTGTCGGGCAGCGCCTGAATGAGATCGGAATCACGCTGATGGTCGATGATGCAGCGCTGGACCTGTTAGGCGAAGCCGGGTTCGATCCGGTCTATGGCGCGCGCCCCCTGAAGCGTGCTATTCAGCAGCAGCTGGAGAATCTGCTCTCGCGTCAGATTCTGTCTGCCCAGATCAAGCCTGGCGATACTGTAACGGTGACAGCAGCTAATGGTGCTCTGCAGTTTGCGCACTAGCAGCCTGTCGGGTTTTCCGCAGTAGATCACCTCAAGTCCGGCAGGCTCCTGGATCAGGCTCACCAGATCAGGCGCATTGATTCAGGCTCACTGACACAGGTCGCAGCATCAGTGATAAAATAACGCAATTGAACGACAAGGAGCCTCTGAACATGGCAGGACACAGTAAATGGGCCAATATCCAGCATCGCAAGAAAGCTCAGGATAACAAGCGCGGCAAGGTCTTCACTCGGATCAATCGCGAACTGACCATTGCTGCTCGAGAGGGCGGTGGTGATATCGACTCCAACCCACGCCTGCGCTTGGCGGTGGAAAAGGCCAATGCGGCCAACATGCCCAAGGACAATATCGAACGCGCGATCAAAAAAGCGACGGGTGATCTGGATGGCGTTACCTTTGAAGAAGTGCGCTATGAGGGCTATGCACCCAGCGGCGTGGCCGTGATTGTCGATTGCGTCACCGACAATACCAACCGAACGGTGGCCGAAGTGCGTCATGCCTTCAGCAAGTATGGTGGCAACATGGGTACCGAAGGGTCGGTGGGCTATCTGTTCAACAAGCAGGGTGTGATTACCTTCGCGCCGGGCACCGATGAAGATCAGCTCATGGAAGTGGCTCTGGAAGCGGGCGCCGAGGATATCGTCAGTGATGACGATCAGATGGTCGAGGTCATTACCGCACCGGATGAGTTCTCAGCGGTCAAGGCTGCACTCGAGCAAGCCAGCCTCATTCCTGAACAGGCCGAGGTGACGATGAAGCCAGTGACTACTGTCGAACTGGATGTGGAAGACGGTCAGAAGGTCCTCAAGCTGCTGGATGTGCTTGAGGATCTGGATGACACTCAGGAGGTGTACTCAAATGCCGAAATTCCACCGGAATCCTATGAGCAATGATCTTGTCCGCACGATGATCCTGCGTCGCCGATTTGACGCTTCATGACCCGAATTCTGGGGATTGATCCAGGCTCGGTGAAAACCGGGGTTGGGATCATCGACTGTCAGACGCAGAAACTGGTGCACGTCCATCACGTCACTCTGAAGGTCGGACGCGGAGAATTCAGCGATCGTCTGAAGCAGATATTCGAGCAGCTCACCGATCTGATTCATGAATACCAGCCAGATGAAGTGGCCATTGAGGACGTGTTTGTGGCCCACAATGCCCAATCAGCACTGAAGCTCGGTCAGGCTCGTGGTGCTGCGATTTGCGCGGCAGTGGCGATGAACAAGCCGGTCAGCGACTATGCGCCTCGTGCGGTCAAGCAGGCCATTGTCGGGCGTGGTTCGGCGGACAAGACACAGATGCAGCACATGGTTCGTGTGTTGATGGGTCTGTCTGAAAGCCCGTCCGAAGATGCTGCCGATGCTCTGGGTGTCGCCATCTGTCACGCCCACCATCGCGAGACTCGCATCAGGCTTGAGCGTCATCGCTAATCGGGCTACATTGCCGCCCACTCAGGCTTAGGAAGCATCGCTCATGATCGGACGACTGCGAGGCACTCTGGCAGACAAGCAGCCGCCGCTGCTGCTGATTGATGTGGGCGGCGTCGGTTACCTTGTCGAATGCCCGATGTCGGTGTTCTACGATCTTCCCGATCTGGATCAACCGGTCACCTTGCTGATCCATCAGATCGTCAAGGAGGACAGCAACAACCTCTATGGCTTCCTGAGCGAGAATGATCGTTTGCTGTTTCGCTCACTGCTGAAAATTTCTGGAGTGGGTGCAAAACTGGCCTTGACCCTGCTGTCAGGCATGACGGCAGATGAGTTCGCAGTGCTGGTCCACGGCGGTGATGTGGCCGCGCTGACCCGCCTTCCGGGCATTGGCAAGAAAACCGCCGAGCGACTGATCATCGAAATGAAGGACCGCCTCGATGGCCTGGTCACCGAGGCGGTACGTCTGCCCGGTCGATCGGGTTTGTCGCGTCCAGCCAGCGCCGATGGCGAAGCGCGCGAAGCCTTGGTGGCGCTGGGCTACAAGCCAGCAGAAGCCTCCAGCATGGTACGCAAGGTGATGCAGGATGGCATGAGCGCAGAGGAGATCATCCGTCTGTCTCTGCAGCGTACCAATCCGTCCTGATCAATGGTATCCACCGACGCTGCCAAAAGGCATACTGACACCCCATGAGCGACGAGCGAATCATCAACCCCCAGGCCGACAACGACGAGCTGGTTGACGTCACCTTGAGACCCAGGCAATTGTCCGAGTATCTGGGGCAGGAAGAGGTCAAGGAACAGATGAGCATCTTCATCGAGGCGGCGCGACGGCGTAGTGACTCGCTCGACCATGTGCTGATTTTCGGTCCACCCGGACTGGGCAAAACCACGCTGGCCCACGTGGTGGCCAACGAAATGGGCGTCAATTTGCGCCAGACTTCCGGGCCGGTGCTCGAACGTGCAGGCGATCTGGCGGCGTTGCTGACCAATCTGCAACCGCATGATGTACTGTTTGTCGATGAGATTCATCGGCTCTCACCGATAGTCGAAGAAGTCCTGTATCCAGCGATGGAAGACTATCAGCTGGACATCATGATTGGTGAAGGTCCGGCTGCGCGCTCGATCAAGCTCGACCTGCCTCCATTCACCCTGATCGGCGCCACCACACGCGCCGGACTACTGACGTCGCCGTTGCGCGATCGTTTCGGCATTGTCCAGCGATTGGAATTTTATACTGAAGGCGAGCTGGCACATATTGTCCGTCGATCAGCACGCATCCTGAAGATCCCTTGCGACAGCGAGGGCGCAGCTCATATTGCCTGCCGCTCGCGCGGCACCCCGCGGATTGCCAATCGGCTGCTCAGGCGAGTGCGTGATTATGCCGAGGTGCGCGGCAATGGCGTCATTACCACCGATATTGCTATTGCTGCCATGGACATGCTCAAGGTGGATGAGTCAGGTTTTGATGCCCAGGATCGGCGTCTGCTGCAGACCATGATCGATCACTTCGATGGGGGTCCGGTCGGTGTCGATTCGTTGGCCGCCTCGATTTCAGAGGAGCGTGGTACGGTCGAGGATGTGCTCGAGCCGTATCTGATCCAGCAGGGCTATCTGATGCGCACAGCACGGGGGCGGGTGGTCACGGCCAAGGGCTATCGCCACTTCGGACTCAAGGTGCCCGCGCGCACCGGGGTGGATGATCTGTTCACCGAATCGTCCGATGAGGCGCCCTGAGGCGTGAATGACGTGTATGAGCAGTCCGTCCGAGTCTACTGGGAAGATACCGATGCTGGCGGTGTGGTGTATTACGCCAATTACCTCAAATTTATGGAACGCGCACGTAGCGACTGGTTAACGTCTCTGGGAGTCAGTCAGACCCGTCTGGCTGATGAGCAGGGCTGCCTGCTGGTAGTTCGACAGGTATTGATTGATTATCATCAGCCAGCGCGGCTCGAAGACTTGCTGCGTGTCTCGATGGTACTGGAGTCGATCGGCGCAGCCAGCTTGTCCATTCGCCAGCAAATCCATCATGCCACGCGCAATGATTTGCTGGTCGAGGCCAGCGTCAAGGTGGCCTGTATTGATGCCGAGCGATTCAAGGCTCGCCGCCTTCCCAACACATTGCGTCGATGTTTGTCAGAAAATTGTCTTAACTGAGCGGGTTCGTCCTTGCTATGATCCACAGCAATAAAGGTCCGAATCGGCCGGTCCACATCACAAGAATAACCAGGAACCTGTCACGATTATGAAAGATTTCAACCCGCTTGAGCTGATCCTGCAGGCCTCACTTCCCGTTCAAATTGTCATGCTGATCTTGCTGATGGCATCCATTGTGTCCTGGCTCGTCATCATCTCAAAACAGCGTGTGCTGTCACGAGCGTCCCGTTCTGCCGATCAATTCGAGGAGCGCTTCTGGTCCGGGTCGGATCTGACCACGCTGTTTCGCGACATAGACGACAGTCCGGGACAAATCAGCGGTATGGAGTCGATTTTCGAAAACGGATTTCGCGAATTTGCTCGTCTGCGCAAGACCGGCAGCCGGGATTCACAGCGCATGCTGGATGGCTCGCTGCGCGCCATGCGCGTGGCACTCAATCGCGAAGTCGATCGCCTCGAGAAACACCTGAGTTTTCTCGCCACGGTCGGCTCCACCAGTCCTTATGTGGGATTGTTCGGGACTGTCTGGGGCATCATGATCTCCTTTCATGCGCTCGCCAGCGTCAACCAGGCCACCATTGCCATGGTCGCGCCAGGCATTTCTGAAGCACTGATTGCTACCGCGATGGGTCTGGCGGCTGCGATTCCGGCGGTGATTGGCTTCAACCACTTCTCCAACAAACTTGAGCGGTTGGAAGTGCGCTATGACACCTTTCAGGACGAATTTACGACCATCCTGGAACGTCAGGCAGATCATTGAGGCGCCTGAATATGACCCTGATTCCCACAGCGAGACGTTAATCCGCCATGGCCAGAAAACACAGACGTCCGATAGCCGAAATCAATGTGGTGCCTTACATCGATGTGATGCTGGTGCTGCTGATTATCTTCATGATCACCGCGCCACTGCTGCAGTTGGGCGTGGAGATCGAACTGCCCGAGGCCGACGCCGCACCGATGGAGCAATCCGAGGATCCGGTGATTGTCAGTGTCATGGCCAATGGTGATCTGTATTTGTCGCTGGACGGGCAAAGTGAATTGATTGACGAGCAGTCGCTGATCCAGCAGTTGACTGTCATGGTCGAGCAGACGCCAAATATTCAAGTCCTGATCGGCGGCGATCAGCAGGTTGGATATGGCCGAGTGTATGAGGCCATGGTGGCCGTCCAGCAAGCCGGCGTCAGCAAGATCGGATTGATGAGCGATCCGCTGGAGACCGATGGTAACTGACGCAATTGGATCACTCGGACATGGCTAGGTCCAGCAGGCACAGCGTGCCGGGCAACTGGGCTGATCGGGGCATCGCCCTGCTCGGGTCGGTACTGATTCATGGGGTCATTGTGGCCGGTCTGGTGTTCGGGATTTCCTCGACGCCGGAGATCATGGAAATCACGATGCCACCCATCATTCAGGCCACTGTCGTTGACCGGACCGCGATTGTCGAGTATCAGCAGGCAGAGACCAATCGCCAGAACGAGGTCAAGCGTCAGGCGGCGCGCGAACGACGCGCCGAGCAGCAGCGCCAGGAGCAGGTAGCCGAGCAGCAACGCAAACAACGCGAAGCGATCGAGCAGCGCAAGCTCAATGAACAGACGCAGGCGCAAGATCAGGCGCGCGCCGAGGCAGACAAACAGAAGGAGCTCGATCAGCTGCGCGAGCAGCAGCGTGCCAATGACCGGCGAATCGAACAACTGCGCGAGGAACGCGTGCAGCAAGAGCAGGAATACGAGGCGCAGCGACTGGCCGAGCTGATGGCAGACGAGCAGACTTCGCTGGATGCCGAGGCCGATATGACTTTGAAAACCCAGTGGCTCGGATTGATGACGAACAGCATCAATCAGGTTTGGCGTAAACCCTTTACGGCCCGAAAAGGCGTGCAGTGCAAGATCCGGATTGACCTGATTCCCGGTGGCGAAGTGGTCTCGGCGCAGCTGGTCGGCAGCTGTCCCTGGGATGCCGCCACCCAGCAGTCGCTGATCGATGCGGTCAACCGCGCATCGCCAATGCCATACAAGGGCTATGAATCCGTGTTTGAACGCTCGGGAAGCCTGACTTTCAAGATTGACTGACAAGAGGATCGACCCCGTATGAATGCAATTCAAGGTCCCGTTCGCTTCAGCCGATGGCTGTTATTGCTGCTGCTCAGCATGCTGTGCGTCCCGATAGGGGCGCAGGAAGGCTTCTCGCTCTTGATAACAGGGGGGCAGGATACCGCCACGCCAATTGCCGTGGTGCCATTTGCCTGGAACGCAGATGGGCCACGAGATTCGGTCGACATGGCTGAGGTGATCTCTTCAGATCTGCTTCGCAGTGGCCAATTCAATCCCATGAAAAGGAGCCAGATGGTCCGACAGCCTTCCACAGGTGAGGATATCAACTTCGGTTTCTGGGCACGATCCAATCAGGATTATATTTTTGTCGGTGCGGTACAGGGCAATCCACTGGATGGCTACACGATAGATTATGAGCTTCTCAACGTGCTGAGCAAGAAGTCTCTGTTCAGCGAGAGCATGCGCTTTCGGGCGGGTGAATTTCGGAGCAATTCGCATCTGATTGCCAATCGCATCTACGAAGAGCTGCTCGGCGTACCCGGAGTATTCCACACCCGGATTGCCTACATTACCGATTCGGGCGCCAATGCTGGAGAAGGCTTCCGCTACCAGCTGATGGTCGCTGATGCGGATGGTCACAATCCACAGGCCATCGTCAGTTCCGATCAACCACTGCTCTCGCCCACCTGGTCGAACGATGCCCTCAATCTGGCCTATGTCTCCTTTGAACGCAGCAAGTCATCAGTCGTGGTACAGAACCTGTCAAACGGCAGCCGCGAGATCGTGGCCGATTTCGAAGGCATTAACGGTGCGCCGGCGTTTTCGCCCGATGACACGAAACTGGCCATGACGCTCTCGCGCAGTGGTAATCCGGAAATCTACGTGATGGATCTGGACTCGCGTCGGCTGACTCAGGTGACCCGCCACTGGGCGATTGACACCGAAGCGGCCTGGAGTGCCGATGGGCAGACCCTGTATTTCACCTCCGATCGTGGTGGCAAACCTCAGATCTACGCCATACGCGCTGATGGCAGCGGCAAAGCGACACGGATTACACGCACCGGCGATTACAACGCACGCGCCTCTATTAATGAGTCAGGCGACCTGATGACTTTGGTAACCGGTGACAACAATATCTACAAGATTGCTCTGTACAGGATCGACGAAGACATCCTGCAAGTGATTTCCGAAGGTCCGCTGGACGAATCACCCAGCTTTGCACCGAATGGCCGAATGGTACTTTATGCTTCAAGACAGGGCAGACAAGGTGTATTATCGGCCATGCCTGTGTATGGCGTGTCGGGAAGGACCAAGGCCGTTCACCAACTGATCTTTGCAGAGGGGAGCATTCGTGAGCCCGCATGGGCGCCGATGCCACGGTGAAACGGAACACCACGCTACAGATAATTAATCAGAATAACTCCACCGGAGAGAAGACGATGAAACAGACAATCCGCTTGATGCTCGTGAGCCTGGCCATTGCGACACTAATCGCATGTTCGGGTAAGAAAGAAGATGTCCGTCCTACTGAAACACAACCTGTGACCCAGACAGACACTGACCGTGATTCTGTCACCACTGGAGTCGATCCCAACTCAGTCACCAATCCGCGAAACATTATTGATAGGCCAGCAGGCAACCCGCTTTCGACTCGCGTCCTCTACTTCGATTTCGATCAGTCCACCGTTCGCTCCGAGTATCGCAACGTGCTGTCGGCTCACGCGACCTATCTGAATGCCAACCCAGGTGCTCGTATTTCACTGGAAGGCCACGCCGATGAGCGCGGTACTCGTGAATACAATCTCGGCCTGTCCGAGCGTCGTGGTTTCTCGGTTGAAGAACTGATGGATGCCCAGGGTGGCAGCGACAACCAGATGACCGTGGTTCCTTATGGCGAAGAACGTCCAGAAGCCGAGTGCGGTAACGAGTCGTGCTGGTCGAAGAATCGTCGTGTGGAGATCATCTACACCAAGGTTCAGTAATGACCCTGTCGTTTCGACTCCATCGCAGCATGGCAGCCTCAGCGGCTGCCATGCTGCTGTGTGCCTCTCCCGTCGATGCTCGTCAGAGCCTCGGCGAACGGGTCACTGCACTTGAAGCACAGATCGCGACCCAGGACACCCAGGAAATTACCGACCTTCGCAATACGGTGTCGGACTTGCTGTTTCGGATCAATGATTTGCAGCAGGAAGTGCGTGATCTGCGCGGGCAGGTTGAGAATCAGACCTTCGAGATGGAGCGGCTGCGAGATTCGCAACGTGAGCAGTTCCTGGATCTGGATAACCGACTCAATGAGCTGGCCAATATCCCGGATGCCCGTCAACCGGGATATGCCGCTGGCAACAACGCGGGTCGTCCAGTGATTGGCCGCCCAGGTGTGGGTCCGGCCACGGCACCTGGCACGATTTTGCCCCCTGAAGTACGCGAGACCACCGAACCTCAAATTTTCACCAGTACTCTTGATACATCGTTGCCGGATGCTCCAACTGTACGGGTTGATCCCGAAACCGAAAAACGCGCTTACGAGCTGGCTTTTGATGCGCTGAAGCAGGGGCGTTATTCCGAATCGGCGCGCCTGTTCAACAGCTTCATCAGACAGTTTCCGAATGGCGACTATGCCGACAATGCGCAGTACTGGCTGGGTGAATCGTATTACGTGACGGGCAACCACAAGATTGCCATGGAGGCCTTTAAGGCACTGATTGCCCAGTTCCCGTCCAGTAGCAAGCTGCCAGACGCCAAGCTCAAGCTCGGCTTCACCTTCTACGAGCTCCAGCAGTGGGGCGATGCCGAAGTATTGCTCAAGGACGTGATTGACAACTATCCAGGCACCACAGTCGCCAGACTGGCGCAGAACCGTCTCAATGCCATGCGTATTGAAGGTCATATTCAGTAAGTAATGATCGTGTGAGCGTCCGATCCAGGGCGACTCCCTGATCCGGGCCGACCATGACTGACACCACAGCCCCCATGCCTCTGAACGACCCGGCCCCGATCAACGAGGCAGGTCAGCGCAATGGGCTGAAAATCACCGAAATCTTTCATTCTCTTCAGGGCGAATCCATCACCGTGGGCGTGCCGACCGTATTTGTGCGCCTGACCGGCTGCCCCTTGCGCTGTGTCTGGTGTGACAGCGCCTATGCCTTCGGCGGCGGTGAATGG
>QIKT01000030.1 GCA_003233095.1 Oceanospirillales bacterium
CCATCCCATCCACCGTGGAGACCTCCTGATGCACAGCGATTCTCGCAGCGCTTTCACAAGGCTGCATCAGCGCCGAATCATCGGCCTGGTCGGCATGCTCGGGCTGTGTCTCAGTCAGGCGACACAGGCTCAGAGTCCTCCGGGGACGGAGATTTACCTGCTGTCGATGACCGGCGATCTGCAACAGACGGTGCCGGTCAATATCACTGAGCGCGCCGGCTACGACAATCAGCCGGCATTCTCAAAAGATGGGTCGGTGATCTACTTCACACGGTTTCTCGATATGGGTGCCGTCGGCGGACAGACGGACATCTTTCAATATCGCCTTGCTGATCAGACCACCGAGCGAATCACCCGCACGCCGTTCAGCGAATACTCCCCCACGCCAATGCCCGATCAGCCCAGCCTGTCGGTCATTCGCGTCGAGCCCCCTGATAACCGCCAGCGTCTCTGGGCCTTGCCACTGGACCGTAATCAAGCCGATCTGTTGATTTTCGAGCAGATCGAGCCGGTCGGCTATCACGCCTGGGCGACGCCGCAAACAGCCGCCATGTTTATCCTCGGCGATGCCTTTACCCTGGCACTCAACCAGAACGACGGCAGCGCACGGACCGTTGCCAGCAACATCGGTCGGGGCATTGAGGTTTGGAATCATGCCGACGAACAGATTCTCTTCATTGACCAGAGCGATGCCGATCAGTCATGGATTGCTGCACTGAATGTGACCACCGGCCAGCACCGACGTGTGATTCGAACCTTGCCTGACTCAGAAGACTTCGCCATTGACCAACAGGGTCATTTGTGGATGGCCAGTGGCAGCCGACTGTATACGGCCAAAATTGACGTTAATGACCGTTGGCAGCAGGTGGCTGATCTGTCAGCACATGGTCTCAAATCCATCACTCGCATCGCCGTGGACCCTGCCGCCGAGCATCTCGCACTGGTCAGCGACGAAGCGGTTGCATCAGACGACTGAAACGGAGTATTCGGTCATGAGCACCGGCAACGTCATTCTGATCACATTGATTGTCTATCAGCTTGCGCTGCTGGGCATGGGCTGGTGGGCTCAGCGTCGTACCCATGATGCCGCCGACTACTTCCTCGGCAACCGCCAGTTGGGCCCCTTTGTCGCCTCAATCAGCTATGCCGCCAGTTCCTCTTCAGCCTGGTCACTGCTGGGCGTCAGCGGTGCCGCCTTTACCCTGGGTCTGGGTGCTGTCTGGCTGATGCCCGGGATTGTCAGCTGTCACCTGATTGCCTGGTTTGTCATCGCGCCACGACTGCGCCGGCTGGCAGCAAACCGCCAGCACCTGACCATGACCGACGTGCTCGCCGATCACGCCTCGCCGCATGGCCGTCGTGTCATCGTAATCACCGCCTCAACTATCATTCTGTTTTGCTTCATGTTTTACGTCGCTTCGCAGTTCCAGGGCGCCGGCAACACCTTTGCCGCAAGCTTCGATATCGATCGAAGCCTGAGTATCTGGCTGGGTGGCATTGTGGTTCTGATTTACACTGTTCTCGGTGGATTCTGGGCGGTCAGTCTGACCGATGCCATGCAAGGAGTGCTCATGGCGCTGGCCGCCATTGCGCTGCCAGTCATGGCCCTGATCGCGGTAGGCGGCCCTGCTGAATTGATGGCCGGTCTGGACTCGGTCAACAGCGCTGCGCAGAACAGTTGGACTCAAGGCCATGTCGGCCTGCTGGGTCTGGGCTTTGTGCTGGGTATGGCCATGATCGGACTGGGGGCCTTCGGACAACCTCATCTACTGAATCGATTCATGGCGCTAAGAGACGAGACCGCTCTGAAGCAGGCTCGGGTCATGGCGATTGGCTGGTTTACCATTGTGCTGTCCGGCATGCTGGTGACCGGCTGGTGCGGTCATGTGCTACTGCCCGATGCAATCGATAGTGAAACCCTGTTTTTCACCATGACGGCCGATCTCTTTCCGGCTCTGATCGGGGCGGTGATCACGGCCGCCGTCCTGTCTGCCATCATGTCCACCGCAGACTCGCAACTGCTGGTCGCGGCCTCCACTATCGCGCACGACTTGAGGCGCAGTGGTTCACAGCGCAGCCATGCACATGCGCTGGGCATTTCCAGGCTGACCATTGTACTGCTCTGTCTGGCGTCGATCCTGATCGCCATTTACCTGCCCGCATCGATCTTCGACCGGGTCCTGTTTGCCTGGAATGGTCTGGGTGCCGCCTTCGGACCGCTGATTTTCGGACACATTGCAGGACGTCAGATTCCGGCTCGTACCACCGTGCTGGCCATGCTCTGTGGTTTCGGGCTGACGGCGCTGATTTATTCGCTGACCTCGATCAGCGAGGCCTTGAGCTGGCTGCCCGAATCTGTTCAATCTGTGCTGGTGTCGATTGCCCAATCTCCCGGAGACATCGCCGAACGCGCCCTGCCCTTTGCACTGGCGGCACTGATTGTCTGGTTTGGATCAAAGCGCAGCGCTTTGATCATCTAAGAGCATTCTCGGTTTGCAATGTTGATCCGATCGTGCAGACTGACAGCGAGTCTCTGAATGTCGGGTGACACTGCCACTGACCTTTCGCTATGCTTGCGTCGGGTTGCGGTCACTGCCTGTCAAAGTCCCGGTAGCTCAGCTGGATAGAGCGACGGCCTCCTAAGCCGTAGCCGTAGGTCCCAGGTTCGAATCCTGGTCGGGACACCACCCCCTTGAACGGTCCTTGCGCACGCTGAACCATCCTGATGTTCAGCAAACCGCGACTCATCAAGAGGGAACCTCTAGAAACCTGCTGCGCGTTCCGATTGCGGCGTTGCGCAGTGCTCGGAATTCTCATGGACAGCCCAGTACACTGCGGTTCCTGTGCTCCGTGCGCCTTGCACTCGAACCGCTCGCTACGGTTTCTAGAGCTTCCCATGAGTATTGTTTGCCACATCACCCTGTGACCGGTATCTTAGTACCTGATTTGTCCCCACACAGCCTGTTCTCATGTCGCAACCATCCGGCGATTTCTTCAGCCAAATCCTTGTCCGTCGAATTCTTCAGATCATTGGCGTGTATATCGCGTCGATGTGGCTTGCTGTGGAAATCGGCGAGTGGTTGACCGAACGCTTCAGTGTTCCAGCGGATTTACCCAAAAGCATTTTCGTCGGCATGATCTCGATGTTGCCTGCCGTCATCATGATGGCCTGGTGGCACGGACGACCGGGTCGCGATCGATGGAGTCTGTTTCAAGGCGTGTTTTTGTTGGCCAATGCAGGTCTGGCCATCTTGTCGATCGGACACTTTGTTCACCCTTTTGGCGAGTCCGAAGCCGCCGCGACTGAAACCATGTCCCTGACTGACGAGCAGGGCCACACGGTCGTCTACGAAGTGGCCAAGCCGCGTTTTCACCAACCGGTCATGGCGTCGTTCTGGAGCAATGACAGCGAAGATGAATCACTGGACTGGCTTCAGTATGCCGGACCCTGGCTGGTGGCCAAGGACCTTCGCCGCAGCCCGGTCATCTCGGTCACCACTCCATACGAATCAAACAGTTACCTGGATCAGCTTCGTTCGCGCGGATTCGAGAAGGGGCTGAACACGCCCCTGTCTCTGGCGCTTCAGATCGCCAAGAAGCGGGCCGTCGTATGGCTGCTTCGCGGTCAGTTCAGCCAGATCGGATCGACACTGACCTTCACGGTGAAGCTCTATGAAGTAAGCACCGGTGATGAAGTGCAGATGATCAGTACCAGCAACGAAGACTGGTTGGCAGCACTGGACGAAATTTCAGAGCGCACCAGCGAGATCATTACACGCACGCTGCCCTCTATCCGCGTCGCCGCTGATCTCAAGCTGGCTGAGCACGCCAGCGAATCGATCACGGCAATCAAGGCACTGATTACTGGCAAGAACCTGGTGACCTTTGATAACGATTTCCCGGCAAGCGTGGCCTCCTTGCGCGAGGCGCTGGATATCGATAGCGGATTCGCAGACGTCTATGTCGAGTTGATGTCACTGTATCGGGGTATGGGCGACACCGGTCAGGCCATCGAAGCGGCACGCAAGGCGCTGAGTCTTGATTACAAGCTTTATCAGGAGGACATGTTTAGAGTCAAGGCGACTGTCTATGCCTTGGAGAGCAAAAACGAGTTGACTCTCAAGTCGCTTGAAAACTGGGTCAAGGTCTATCCACAGAGTGTCGAGGCGCTGAACATACTGGCCCGGAATTACCTGCTCCTGAATGAAATTGACAAAGCTCAGACGGCCTACGAGTCATTGTATGAACTGGAGCCCGAACGCGAACAGACACTGCTCAGTCTGTCCAATATTTACCGCTTGAAAGAGCAGCCCGACAAAGCGGTCGAAGTGCTCGATCGCTTCACCGAAATGGAACCAGACAGTGCCTCGCCGTATTTGCAACTGGCCGCCACCCACGCCCAGTTTGGTGAGTTTGACAAGGCGAGTGATGCCTATGAGAAAGCCATCTTTCTCGGCGCGAGCAACCTCACACCTGAAATAGGCCTGGCACTGATCGCGGCCTATGAGCAAGGCATCGATGCCGGGCTGGCGGCTATGGACGATCTGATCATCCAGGCCTCGACAGACTCACAGCGCTACAGCGTTCTGACCACTCACGAGTTGCTTCTCTACCATGCGGGTCGACTTGAGGCAGTGCTGGAAAAATCGATTGTCACCGAGGAAGTTGGCAACCGAATCCTGCCCCCACTCGCGCAATTATTCGCCCTCAGAGCAAAACGCATCACCTACCTGGTAGAACTGGGCCGATTGGATGAAGCCATGGCGCTGGTGGACGAGATTCATGCCAGTGCATCGCCACCTTACGATCGGATGGTCAGTTTCTTAACCTCGGCGATTCATGAAGCGAATCGTGATCTGGTGCCCTACAAAGCAGCCACCAAGGAGATGGAGGCCTTTCTGGAAGAACAACCAATCCCGGCTTACCAGCAAGTGATTCTAGCCGCCAGAGCCAAGGAAAACTGGTGGGAAGGCGATCTGGCTGCTGCTCTGACACTGTACGATCAAGCCATTGGTGAATCGCGGAAATCGTTCCTCATCTTGCAGACGCTGGAGTTCCTGAATACGCTGATGACTGAGCGGGCCAGCGTACTGATCGAGCTGGAGCGGTTTGGCGAGGCGGTGGATGATCTGAGCCAGATTCTGGCGCGGTCACCCTTGAACGGCTCGGCCAGAATGGCTCTGATCGATGCCTACTTGGGCATGGGAGAGCAGCAGAAGGCCGAAGAGCACTATCAGCGCCTCATTAAACAGTGGGATCAGGCCAACCAGGCTTATCTGAACTTTATGAAAATGCCTGAGCTCACCCAACGCGTCAATTCCTGAGAGTCACGAGTTCTTTGGCAGGCGATCAAACCAGCACAGACACAGGTCGCACCAGTCGATCAGTGCCTTCAAACGCAAAACACCGTGATGCATGGTCAGCACTCTGGCGAGATAGCGCTCGGATGATGCTTGCGGATCGTCCTGTGACGGCGTGTTCTGCTCGAAGTCCTCCAGAGGATACTGGGCTGTCAGACCACTCAAAAAACGATGCTGCTGCTCAAAGCGCTCACGCAGCCGATGCAGAAACCCACATCGCTGCTTCGGGCTGACCTTCTCCATGAAAAACATCTGGGCCAGATATCCAATTCGGGCGACAGGCATATCGGGCTCACTGGCCAACCAGTCGAATAACTCCGTTTCTGCCTGCGCAAGTCGGTGATAGATGCGACGCCTGGGGCCGTGAGACGAATCCACCAAATCGCTCTCCAGGTAGCCTTCTCGTTCCAGCTTCGATAACAACGGATAGATTTGCGACAGCTCCGCGTTCCAGAAATTCTTCAGAGTACCCTCGAAGATCTGCTTGATGTCATAGCCACTGCGGGGCTGATCAAGCAGCCCCAGCAGGATGAATTTCAGACTCATGTCAGCTAGCGGTGGATGCTGTCATGGGCAGGTCACCGAACTTGTGCTTGTAATAACGCGTCCAGATCACGGTGCCCGGCACGCCAATCAATGCAGGCAGGATCCAGGGAATGACCTGGATGAAACCGCTCAACTGGTAACTGAATATCTGGCTGGCACCGAACACGGCGAACGCGGTGTGAAAGGCAATGCCGACGCCAATCAATGCGCCCATGTGTTCATAGAACCAGGCCTTACCTTCCAGACGTTTGCCCCGCAGACAAGCCAGAATACCCCAGCCTGTGGTCAAGCCAATCGGCGACAAGGCATACAACAGAACGGCATTGGGCGGCGAAACAATGATGGCATAGATGATCAGGCCGATACTGCTGGCAATATTGAGCCAGGCCATGGATCGGTTCAACACTGAATCCATCTGCATGAGACCAGGCTTGTGTCTCAGCACCATCATTCCATGACGCAAAATGATGAAGGTCACCAGAGTCAGATAGCCCAGGAAGATCAGAAAACTGAAGCTGGTGGGCGTATCAAATGGAGTGATTCCGTCCCGCAGAGCCCCGACCAGTTTGATAACCACCGATGTGCCCGCAGCAGCGAGCACCAGGTAGGCGCAGTACTTGAAAATCTTGCCAAAAAAACGATGATTCTTGCCACCCTTTCGAGCGAAGATGGGAATCCAGAACGCCGCCAGCCCGATAAATCCTGCGGTGATATGCGAATATCGGATGGTTTCCATTAACAGGGTCATGAGCCTCACTCCTGAGTCAGTTCTGTCCACGCGACAGCCTCACATACAGCGTGTACCGGCTTGCTCATTATATCAATAGTTATATAGTCATGACCTTCATACTGATCACAGATCATAAGCCATAAGCTGATCTTGGAAAATGCTGATGAATGCAAGATTCCGGACTCGAATCCTGTCTCATTGATAGACGCAGAAGGAAGACTGACATGAGTGAACGACCGTTCCCGAAATCCCTGATGATTCTGGCGTTGGTGGTCTCAGCCATTGTGTTGACATTGACCTACACCAGCAATTTGTCCGGAGCCGATAACAGCGCTGACATGGATGCCAGAACTGCCGCAGCCTCCAATGGCCCGACTGCCGTAGCCACTTTCGCAGGGGGCTGTTTCTGGTGCATGGAAGGCCCATACGACAAGCTGGACGGGGTGATCTCCACCACCTCGGGATACATCGGCGGTCAGGTCGCCAACCCGACCTACAAACAAGTCACCACCGGGCGCACTGGCCATGCTGAAGCGGTTGAAGTGGTCTACAACCCGGAGAAAGTCAGCTATGAAACCCTGCTGCAAATCTTCTGGCTGAACATTGATCCGACCGATCAGAACAAGCAGTTCTGCGACCGCGGCTCACATTATCGAAGTGGTGTGTTCTTTCATGACAGCGATCAGCAGTCCCTCGCCAACGCCTCCTTGCAGGCGATCAAATCACAGCACGACTTCGAGACCATCTACACCGAAATCACCGCGGCCGACACGTTCTACCCAGCCGAGGACTATCATCAGGACTACTATCTGAAAAACCCGGTCCGCTACGAGTACTATCGCACCTCCTGCGGTCGCGATCGGGTGCTGAGAAGATTGTGGGGCGATGCGAAAACAGCATTCACTCTGAAGTAGATTCAGAGAGCTTCTGACCAGCAAGGAAGGCGCTGTTTTTAGACCCACCCCCCCCCCTTCCTGACGATGCCTTGTGACCGGATTCAAACGGAGATTGAGCGAGCACCTGTCTGAGGCACGTCTATAACTTCGGACCGAGTTGGTCGCTTCTGCGCATCCTGCGCCCGCGACACTAGTGCGTCCTTGCACGTCGCACACGCCCCGTTTGAATCCGGGCACGAGGACTCCAGAGCAGGGCGAAGTATTGATCTGGCAAGGACGTTGTGGTTGACCGCTCGAAGCGCTGTCTATTCCACCGTGACCGACTTGGCCAGGTTACGCGGCTGATCCACGTCAGTGCCGCGATTGACCGCCACATAATAGGCCAGTAGCTGCAGCGGAATGGTCTGCAGAATCGGCGACAGGGTGCTGTGGTTAACCGGCAATGTGATCAGATGAACCTGATCGCTGGCGACCAGATCAGCGTCCTGGTCGGCAAAAATATACAGCTGCCCGCCTCGAGCTCGTACTTCCTGCAGATTCGAGACCAGCTTGGCCAGCAGTTCGCTGGACGAGGCACTGACGATGACTGGCAGATGATCATCGACCAGGGCCAGAGGCCCGTGTTTGAGTTCCCCAGCCGCATAAGCCTCAGCGTGGATGTAGGAAATTTCTTTCAACTTCAGCGCCCCTTCCATGGCGATTGGAAACTCGGTACCCCGACCCAGAAATAGCGCATGCTCCTTGCCAGTGAAATCCTCGGCGACACGGGCGATGTCTGTTTCGATCTGAAGGATGCTGCGAATCTGCCCCGGCAACGCTCTGAGCTCCGCCACCAGATCAGCTTCCTGGGCTGCGCTCATTCCGTGGTGACGTGCCAGCGCCATGGTGAACAGCATCAATGCGGTGACCTGGGTGGTAAATGCCTTGGTCGAGGCGACCCCGATCTCGACGCCGGCTCGGGTCATGAAGGCCAGATCAGATTCACGAATCAGGGAGCTTTCCGGGACATTGCAGATGGTCATGGTCGCCAGGTAATCGCGTCGACCAGCCTCACGCAGCGCCGAGAGCGTATCGGCTGTTTCACCCGACTGGGAGATGGTCACAAACAGGGTATTGTCGGGCACTGCGGGCGACCGATAGCGATATTCACTGGCAATTTCCACGTGGCACGGCAAACCAGCAATGGCTTCGATCCAGTAGCGTGCCACCAGGCCCGCATGATAGCTGGTCCCGCAGGCAATGATGTGGATGGCCTCGACTTTGGCAAACAGGGCCTCGGACTCAGGCCCGAAACAATCGGCAACCAGATGATTGTCAATAATTCGGCCTTCGAGCGTCTCCGCGACCACATCCGGCTGCTGGTGAATTTCCTTGAGCATGTAATGGCGGTAGCCGCCCTTGTCGACGGCATCGGCATTGAGGCTTGATTCGAACAGTTCACGGGTCACCGGGATCATGGATCGGTCATAGACCTCAAAGCCGTCGGTGCGAATCGCAACCAGATCACCTTCTTCAAGGTAGACAAACTGCCGCGTGACCGGCAGCAGTGCGCCGGCATCGGAGGCCAGGAAATGTTCGCCCAGACCGATACCAACCACCAGCGGACTGCCGCTGCGTGTGCCCACCAGGGTGGACGGATCATCACGATCCATGACCGCCAGCGCATAGGCGCCGTGCAAACGCTGGGCGGTTGCTGCCAACGCATCCAGCAGGCTGTGGCCCGAACTCACCTGCTGATAGATCAGATGGGCAATCAGTTCACTGTCGGTTTGTGACCGCAGTTCGATGCCAGCGGCCACAATCTCCTGACGCAGCGCCTCGAAATTTTCGATAATGCCGTTGTGAACTATCGAGATGCGTTGATGAGACACATGAGGATGGGCGTTGTCTTCAGTCACACCCCCGTGTGTTGCCCAGCGGGTATGGGCAAGGCCCGTATGGCCGCGTAAGGGTTGATCGGCCAGCGCCTTGCTGAGCTCGATCACCTTGCCGACGCGACGAACCTTGTTCAATGCGCCCGACTCGGAGACAATACACATGCCGGCCGAATCATATCCCCGGTACTCTAGGCGTCTGAGTCCTTCGAGAAGGATCAGATCCACATCGCGTTGCGCTACAGCGCCGACTATTCCACACATATTGTTTGTCCTGTGTGCCGGCGCGCAGAGGCCGACCTGATAGGGGGCTAGTTTAGCCGTTAGCTGACAACTTTTCATGACTTTGCGATGACTGAGAACACGACAACCTGGACCTGCAATTGGACAGACCATGACCGCCGCACCCTCTGAGACCACCATCGCCGTAATCGGGCTGGGTTATGTGGGCTGGCCACTGGCCATGGCACTGGCCCAACATGGCCGGGTCATCGCACATGATGCCAATCCTGAACGCATCGCTCGTTTGCAGAATGAGTCACAGAGCTCACCCTCCAACAGGCTTGAGTTGACCGCAGACCCTGCTGCACTGAAGCCTGCTGGCATCTACATCATCGCGGTGCCGACACCGGTTGATCGCCATCAGCATCCTGACCTTGAACAACTTGATAACGCTCTGGATCGGGTGGCAGAGCAGCTGGATCGCGGCGATCTGGTGATCATTGAATCGACCCTGTACCCCGGAGCAACCCAGACGCACTGCATGCCACGGCTGCAAGATGGATCAGGCCTGCTTGGTGGGCAGGAGTTTGCCATGGCCTACTGCCCCGAACGACTCAATCCCGGCGATCCGGCCCACCAGTTGGCCGATGTCGTCAAGGTCGTCTCTGCCAGTGACCCTGAATCGCTTGCACGTGTCACGAAGCTGTACGAACAGATCATTCCAGCGGGCGTCCACCCGGTCCAATCGATTCGCGTTGCCGAGGCTGCCAAAGTCATCGAGAACACCCAGCGCGATCTGAACATTGCGCTGATCAACGAGCTGTCGGTGTTGTTCAATCGCCTCGATATCGACACCGAAGCAGTGCTGGACGCGGCGGCCAGCAAATGGAATTTTCACCGTTTCGAACCCGGTCTGGTCGGTGGCCACTGCATCGGCATCGATCCGTACTACCTGACCCATGTCGCGCGTGAAGTGGGCCACCCGCCCGAATTGATCCTGGCCGGACGGCAGATCAACGAATCAATGAGTCGCCGTGTGGCTCAGCGTACGGTCAAACGAATGTCTGCCAAAGGCATCGAGGTCACTCAGTCGCGCATCCTGATCATGGGCGTCACCTACAAGAAAAACCACCCTGACGCCCGCTACTCACAGGTGTTCGAAGTGATCCGGGAACTACAGGACTTTGGTGCCCAGGTCGACATTCACGACCCGGTAGCCGATCCAGATACCCTGCCAGAATCCCCGGCAGTGGTTCGCGTTGATGAACCTCAGTCACAATCCTACGATGCCATCGTGATCGCCGTGGCTCATGACGCGTTCATGAGCATGGGGGCAGACGCCATTCACGCCCTGGGGCGCCCCATGCATGTTCTGTTTGATGTGCAATGGTGCCTGCCACCTGACCAATCTGACGAGCGCCTCTGACATGAAGCTGTTGATTACCGGCTCGGCCGGCTTTATCGGATTTCACCTCTGCCAGCGATTGCTCGCAGAAGGCCATCAGGTCACCGGCTTTGACAACTTCAACGACTATTACGACCCGCAGCTGAAACAGGATCGATCGGCTCTGCTGGAGGCGCAGCCCGAATTCGAACTGGTCCGGGGCGATCTGGGCAAGGCTGAGGACATCAGAAACCTGTTTGATCACGCCCAGCCCGAGCGGGTGATCCACCTGGCCGCCCAGGCCGGCGTGCGCTATTCGATTGATTATCCAGACAGCTACCTGAACAGCAACCTGATCGGCTTTCACCACATCATTGAAGCCTGCCGCCATCATCAAGTGGAACATCTGGTGTATGCGTCCAGCAGTTCGGTCTATGGGGCCAACACCCAGATGCCGTTCAGCGAGACTCACGGCGTGGATCATCCCGTCAGTCTGTATGCAGCAACCAAGCGCAGCAATGAGCTGGTCGCGCACAGCTATGCGCATCTGTACGGCCTGCCCAGTACCGGCCTGAGGTTGTTCACCGTCTATGGCCCCTGGGGTCGACCGGACATGGCGTTGTTCAAGTTCACCGCCAGAATCCTCGCGGGTGAGCCCATTGATGTGTATGGCGAAGGTCACCATCAGCGCGACTTCACCTACATTGATGACATCATTGATGGGGTCGTCGGCATTACCCAACAACCGCCACTGACAGGCTTGGCCAACAATGATCTGCCGGACCGCGGCAGAGCTCCATACCGCCTGTACAACATCGGCAATCATCAGCCTGTTGAGCTGATGCACTTCATTCAGACGCTGGAGAAGGCTCTGGGCCGACAGGCCGAATACCGGATGCTGCCACAGCAACCAGGCGATGTCGCCGCAACCCATGCCAGCATCGAGGCACTGTCAGAGGCAACCGGGTTCAAGCCAGCCACGTCGATCGAGACCGGCATCGGTCGATTTGTCGAGTGGTATCGCGACTACTACCGAATCAGCGACTGAGCCGGTGCTCAGAGTTGGTAGCCATGTGCGGTCAGGCGAGCCGAGATCTCGGTCGCCTCATCGGCCAGCCAATGCTTGAAGACCGGGTCATTCGAGCCCGTCCAGGCCAAAGCACGATCCGAATTGATCGCCGACAGTGTCTCTTGATCTGGCGGTGGTAATTCCAGCGCCTTGAAGATCGGGCTCAACGTTGTTTCGGGCGAGGCCAGCATGGATTGATAGTTCACCTCATGCCATCCTGCATGGGAACACTGCTGACGATACTGACTGGCCAGCGACAGGTACTGATCCCACAGGCACAAATTAGCCGTGAGATTCTGGCAGCGCCCATCAAACAGGTCTCGCCCCATTCGTGCACCCTGCCTGAGCAGTCGTGCCGGGTGATCATTGATGTATTCAGGCGAGCGGCGTGACATCGCTCGCTGTCTGAGGCTCAGTGCCACATCCAGACCGTGGCGGTGGATATGCACGACATGGGCGGACGGATATCGAGCCAACCAGACCGACAAGGTCAGTGTCGTCTTCGGGTCCTTGAAGCCCCAACGACCATGCTCTCGCTGAGCGCGACAATCGGCACGAGCTGAGAAAGTCTGGTGACAAGCATCCACAAAACGCAGTGATCTGTCCTTGCCATCGACGTCCAGCAAACACAGATCAATTCCCGCCGGGTTGGCCCAGTTACAGGCTGACGCGCTGAGAATTCGCTTGTTGATGCGGCTGTGCAAGCGTGATTCATGATGTCTGTCCAGATGAGCACCCAGAAATACACCGGCGGACTCGAGCAGCCGCGCCAGCAGGCTGGTTCCGGAACGGTGCATACCGATAATCAGAATCGGTGATGTGGAATCATTCATCGGTAATCTGACCGTATCGCTGCTGTCAGCGGGCTGACAGCACGTCCTGATTGGGAGATTGTGGCAAACGGAGTGTTTTTCAGAAATCTCAGCAGTGCCTGCGAAGCGCCCTCGCTCAAGGCTGCGAAGCGATTCCTGGCCAGCTGCGCTTCCCCACCATGGCAGTTGATGGCATCGGACAGGCTCAGCGCACGCCCATCGTGCAGATAGGGTGTAGAGTCTGCCACACCGAAAGTTGGTGGCACAGTTGCTGAGCTGACCCGTGCATGACAATCAACACAGCTTTGGCCGTCCAACCCGTTGATGCGCAAGAATGTGCCGTTGTTCCCCAGCGTGGGTCGGCCACCGAAGGAGAGCGTCTGGTCAGGGTTGATCGGTCCATCACCATAGCTATCGGCGTGATTGAACGGCGTCGCAAACAGCACAAGACCTGCCTGCCGGACCACGCTCAGTGGAGGAACCTGATCAAACCGGGACTGCTGAAATCGCGACTCAAACTCTCCCAACCGAGGGGCTGCCGCACTCAGTTGGCCGGAGCACAGCAGCAATCCGCTCAGAAGGCCAGCGTGGCGAGTGATAGCACCGACGTTCCGATGGTGAATACCCATCCGATTTCCCCTGTAGTCAAGCTGAATAAAGCCAGGGAACCTCTGAACAAGTCTTAAGCGGATTTGACGCTCAAGACAATCGGTCACGACTTGTTCAGAGGCTCCCTGGCATGATTTGCACTGCAAAAATGATCAGCCAGAGACGTGCAATCGATTCAATATCGACCTGAACGCTGACCAGTCAGGCGCCATGTCCTGGACCCGTGATGGCCTGGCAAAAATCGCGGCCAGTGCCTCCGGAACAGGTATTGCTGCGTCAATCAGAGGCTCGACAATGTCGTGGAATTTGGCGGCATGCGCGGTGGCCACCAAAATCCAGTGTTCGGATGGGTCCCTCTGAAGCTGCTGATAAACCACCGCTGCACTGGCCGAATGAGGACACCAGATTCGTCCATGGGCCTGATAGTCCGATCGAATCTGCGCCGCGATGGCCTCATCCTGTACCGCAAATGCGGAGACTGAATTGCGCAGTGTCTCAAGTTCCGGCAACAGATGATTTAAACGCTCCATGTTACTCGGATTACCGACGTCCATGGCCGATGCCAGTGTGGCCACGGTCTCGCCCGGAGACCAGACTCCCTCTTTCAGATAATCTTCGATGGTGCGGTTGGCATTAGTGGCCAGTACGATCTTGCCGATTGGAAAACCCAGTGTTCGCAGCCAGATCGCCGCCAGTGCATTGCCCAGGTTGCCCGTGGGAATGACGTAATGACTGTTGCTGCCATGAATGCGATGAGCGGCCAGCGAAGAGATCGCGTAATAGCTCATCTGCGGAAGCAGCCGGCCGATGCTGATACTGTTGGCCGAAGTCAGGTTCAACTGATCACACAGCGTCTCGTCATTCAGCGCTTGCTTGGCAAGACGTTGACACTCATCGAAACTGCCATCGACGCGGATGGAGGTGATGTGATCGGGCCAGCAGGTCAACTGCTGTTCCTGACGTGCCGACACCATTGCCCGCGGATACAGGATCACCACCCGCTCGGAGGGAACGTCGGCAAACGCCTGCGCCACCGCACCGCCAGTATCGCCCGAGGTGGCGACTACTATGGTTCGCCCGGTCTGCTTGAGCTCACCGAACGCGGCGCTCAGAAACCCGGCGCCCACATCCTTGAACGCGGCGGTCGGTCCGTGATACAGCTCGAGCACTCGCGCTGACCCGTCGTAATCGGTCAACGGCAAGTCAAAATTCAGGGCACGACTGACAATCCTGCGGACCTGTTCAGGGTCAAGATCGGGCTCGAGAAACGGTGCCAGCAGTGCAGTCGACAGGTCGATTGGATCCTCAAGTTCCAGTAGCGCATCGAGCGACAAGTTGGGGAAGGCCTCTGGCACATACAGGCCGCCACCGGGCGCCAGCCCGCGACCCAGGGCTTGTCCCGGGCTGACTTGATGGTCCTCGTCTCTGGTGCTGATGTATCTCATCAAATGACAGCCTCGGTCACAATCATGGCGCCTGCCGCGTAGCCTGGAGATTGCCAGCACTGGCTGTCAATCGCCAGTGATGCAAATTCAGATTGCATCGCCTTGCCAATGGCAGCAGCCTGGTCGCTGTGCAGACTGCAGGCAAACATTGACGGGCCTGCGCCCGAGATGGAACAGGCGATCGCTCCGGCCTCCAGCGCGGACCGCTTGACCAACTCGAACCCCGGAATCAATCTGGCCCGCTGCGGCTCGATGATCAGATCCTGCAGCGCTCGTCCTGCGCGCTCCGATTGTCCCTGCTGACAAGCGATTAGAAACTGGGCGAGAAACGCCTGCTGATCCAGCGCATCGCGCAGCGGCACGCTATTGGAGAGGACAGATCGCGCATCCACCGTGAGAATCTGCAGTTCGGGATGAACCAACGTCAACCACAGCCCATCGGGCATCGGCCAGCTCATGACTTCGTCTGCCCCGGGCGGGTCGCCAGCCATGCCGGCTTGCCGATGTGACAGATCAGGGATTGCCAGGCAGAGTCCACCAAACAAGGCCGGAGCAACATTGTCACCGTGCCTGGAACCACTGGCGACCGTCTCACCATCGAGCGCACAGCGATACAGTGACTGCTGGTCGAGTGGTTCACGCAGCCATTGATTGATCGCCAGCGCAGCAGCCACTGCCGAGGCGGCGGAACCGCCCATGCCAGAGGCGAGAGGGATGCCCTTGAGCAGAGAAATATCAAGAGACACCGCCTCATCTGGCACCCCGGAGACTTCGAGTACACGGCGGATCGCCACCGCAGCGGTGTTTTGCTCCGGATCAGTTGGCAAGTCCGTACAAACCCCTTCGATTGAGGCGACTGTCAAGCCTGGCTGACTGCCTCGACTCAGATGGACTTCATCCCTGGGGCCATCAATCGCCAGGCCGATCAGGTCAAAGCCCACCGCCAGATTACCAATCGATGCTGGCGCACTGGCAGCCGAGGCTTGCACGGACTCCTTCAGGCCGTTCACCGGGGCGCTCCGATCATGCTCGCCAGCCTCAGCAGATCGGCAAACAGCCCTGCCGCAGTCACCGCGGGGCCGGCGCCCGGACCACGGATGATCATCGGGTTGTCTGCATAGCGATCGGTGACGAATTCGATCACGTTGTCAGTCAGCTGAATGTGTGCAAAGGCATGCTGATCGGACACTTCTTCAAGGCCCACGCTGGCGAGCCCCTGCGCATCCAGACGCGCGACATAGCGCAGCACACAGCCCTGCTGCCTTGCCTGCTTGTATCGCTTGTAGATCGGTTCGTCCAGTTGCGTCAAAGCCTGCAAAAACGCATCAGAAGCGCAATCCCGCAGCGGTTCGGGGACCAGTGAGTGGATGTTAACGTCTTCGATGGCAAGGCTCATGCCTGCCTCTCGAGCCAGAATCAGCAGCTTTCGAGCCACATCCATACCCGACAAATCATCTCGGGGATCCGGCTCGGTATATCTGCTGGCGCGAGCCTCGAGCACCATCTCGGAGAACAGAGTTCTGCCATCATAGCGATTGAACAGATAGGACAGCGTGCCGGAGAGGACGCCACAGATCGAACGAATTCGATCCCCGGTCTGGCGCAAATCGCGCAGCGTGCTGATTACCGGCAGTCCCGCACCGACCGTGGTCTCGTAAAGATAGTGGCTGCCTGATGACTGGCTGGCCTCAATAATGGCCTGATATCGCGCCAGATCACCGGCATTGCCTTTCTTGTTTGGCGTGACCACGTGCAAACCTTGCGCCAACCAGTCGGCATGCCGGGCGGCCATCGCATCGTCGGCCGTGCAGTCAATGATCACTGCATGCGGCAAGTGGCTGTGACGCAAGTGATCGGCAAACTGTTGCAGGTCGACTGGTTGAGCAGATGATTCAAGAGGTTCGCGCCAGTGATCAAGTGCGATGGCTGACTCGCTGAGCAGCATGGTTGAAGAGCGTGAAAGTGCCATCAAGCGCAGATCAATGCCTGCCCCTGATCGCAGTGATTCGACCTGTTCGGCGAGTTGCTCAAGCAACACCGATCCGACCGTACCTGGCCCGATCAGACCAATGGCCAGGGTCTGCGGCGACAAGTAGAAGCCTGCATGAATGGCACGAACTGCTCGACGTGTTTCGGCCGCATCGATCACCACCGAAATATTGCGTTCCGAGGGGTCCTGTGCAATGGCGCGGACGTTGACGCTGGCATTGGCCAGCGCGCCGAACAGGCGAGCGGCAACGCCAGGATGGCCCGCCATCGCATCCCCAATTGCGGCAACGAT
>QIKT01000112.1 GCA_003233095.1 Oceanospirillales bacterium
AATCCCCGTGGACCACTTCAAGCGTCCGATCAATGCGCGCGGCAAATCGCTCCGAGGTCTGATACCCGACAAATCCTACCAGCAGCGAGGCAGCACAAATGAGACTGACCGATTGAATCCAGCGCCCCGGATGAGATCGGGCGTAGAGCACCACGTAATACAGCGACACCACGGCAAAGCTCACCCAGGCGGCCCGAGTTCCGGTCAGCAAGATGGCCGCCAACAACAGCAGGTAACTGAATATCGTGATGGCAAATGTGGTGTGTCGCCGGCAATACTCGATCAGCAGCGGCGAGAGCACTGACAGCGTCTGGCCCAGCTTGATATTGGTCTCACCAAAGATACCGTTCAAGCGATCAGGGCTCATCGACATGCCCAGCAGATTGGTGCCAAAAGCGAATTGAATCAGCGCATCGACACACCAGAAGGCCAGCACCATCGCCAACATTCGTTCGAGCAGACGTGCGGTCGCTGGTTGCTGCAAGGTCCAGATTACGAACAGGCCCACTGGCAAGAAACGCAGAATCACCAGAGATTTGAACAGACTGCGCCAGGGATCAAAGGCATCTATGCTCGAGATCAGAGTCGGCACCCAGTAACAGAGGAACAGCGCCAGAAACAGCCGGGTCGACCATTGCCGAAATAGAAGCTGTCGATGGACCACCATGACAAACAGGCCGCACACCAGCATGATCGCCAAAGGCAACGAATACAGCCGGCCGAAGGGGAGCAAGGCAATCACGGCCAGCATCAGCCAGGCGGGTGCATGGTGAATCAGAGATTTGAGCTGCATGAAGATCGGGACTGGACAGAGGCGCCGTAGTGTATCACCAATGCCTCTGTGATCCGTATCGCGATCCGACCATCAACTGATCGACGCAAGATCCAGGGACCCTCTGAACAAGTCATGAACAGCTGCCTTGAGCGTCAAATATGCCCAGACTTGTTCAGAGACTCGCTAGCAGCCTGTCGGGCTTGACATGATCTACTGCGGGAAATCTGACTCAAATCGACTTTTCCTCGCTACGACCCCTTCAGTCCGACAGACTACTGGGGTTCATGAGTCCGATAGCGCACCGCATCCTCGTACAGCGAGATGGTTTGCTGCTGCATGGTCGAGAGCTTGTAAGGGTGCTTGTTGGGGACTTCTGGCGGCTCTTCAAGAAACTGAATTGACTTGGCCAGCAAGGCCTGCTCGTCATTCAGGGCCACCCGCCCTTCGGGAAAGATGCTGCTCAGCGTTTCGGAAACCCCGCCGTGATCAAAGCCCAGAACCGGTCGACCCAGCGCCAGAGATTCGATCACTGTGCGGCCGAAGGCTTCGGGTTTCCTGGACAGGCAGTAGCTGATGTCAGCGGCTGACATCAGCTCCAGCACATCATCCCGGTGATCGGTGAAGGTAATCGCATCGCTCATCTTCAGCTGTTCAATTCGGTATTCAAGGTTATCCTGGTGTTCGGATTTACGATCCTTGATCCGACCCACAATCAGCCCGTGACACGGCACACCGGACATTCTCAGCCGGGCAATCAGATTGATGAATTTGTCCTGTCCCTTAGTCGCAGTGACTCGTCCGGGCATAATCAGCAGCGGTTTGTCAGGATCGAGATTGAACTCCTGACAGATCCGTTTCCGATGCTCCAGATTCGGCGTCACCGAATGTCTGTACAAGCTCGGATCGATGCCACGATTGATCACCGTGATGCGATGCGGCTCAAGAGATGGATAGTTTCGCAGCCAGAACTCTCGTGTGGTCTGGCTGACAGCAATAATACGCTCGCCACGCGTCATGATACTGCTGTAATGAGAGACCGAGTGCAGACCATGCAAAGTGGTAATGAACAATGGCGAACGCGCGCATTTTTTTATGGCCCGCCAGCCAATCCATGCCGGCAGTCGAGATCGGGCATGCAGGATGTCGACCTTGTTATCGGTGATCATCCGAGCCAGTTTGCCAATGGTAAAGGCGACCCGAGGAGACTTCGAGCCAATCGCCATCTCGATGTGACGGCTGCCACGTGACTGCAACCTCGGGACCAGTTGTCCTCCGGCAGAAACTACCAGCGAGACGTGACCGGCTGCCGTGATCGCATCACCGATTTCGATCGTGCCCCGCTCAACTCCGCCTGAATCCAGAGCGGGCAGCAGCTGCATGATCGTCAGGCGGCTCATCGCCTCAGACCCGACCCGTCCATAGCGACTCCATCCGAGTCTCTGGACCGTTATTCAGCGGCATTGATCAGTTCGAAGTGCGCGCCGCAGTAAGGACAGTCAGCCTTGCCGGTCTTTTCGATCGGCAAATAGACCTTCGGGTGAGAGTTCCAGACATCCATACTATCCATCGGGCAGCTCAACGGCAGATCACTGGTAGTGACCCGATAGGATTTGGCAGCATTGGCCGGTTGTTTGGACACGGGATCAGACATGAGCGATCATCCGGTTTCAAAGACAGAATCATAGCAAAATTAACCGCCCGACACAGCGCCTTGAGCGCATGCAATACCGTGTCGCCCCTTGCCGCGCACTCAAGGCGAATGTCAGGAAACAGATCGTGAGCCCAGAGCCTGTCTCGACCACACGCCCATTGCAATGCTGGCAGCTCAGCGATGCATCGCCCGGCAATATTCGCCAGTGCGAAGCCTTGATTCATTATCTTGGCCAACAATTGGACCTGTCGGTCAGCGTGCATCCAGTGAGCCTGCGACAACCGTGGGACAAACTGGCTCCGCATATGACCTGGGGCCTGTCTTTCGGCCTCACCGGTTCACTGGCGACGGCCTTCGATCAGCCGCCACCTGATCTGCTGATTGCCTGTGGACGCCGTGCCGCCCTGCCGGCCCGCGCACTCAAGGCCCGTCACGGTGAGCGCCTGCGGGTCATTCAAATTCTGGATCCGAGAATCAGTGCACGCCATTTCGATCGGATCATCTGTCCGGAGCATGATGGTCGTCAAGGCGCCGGCATCATCACGACCCAGGGCAGCCTGCACGTTATCGACTCTCAGCGCATGAGCGAAGCACATGACGACTGGGCGCAGCAACTCGGGGCTGCAGACACTGCCTCGGTGGCCGTGTTGATTGGAGGCAACAATCGCGCCTATCGGATTGATCGCGCGTATCTGATGCAAATGAAGCGCTGCGCTGATCAGTTGCTGGGGCGAGATCGTGATTCAAATTGCGGTCGCCTGATGGTCAGTGCCTCACGACGCAGCAGCCCGGAGTTGCTGGCTGCAGTACGCGGGGTCTTCGGACCCGGCGTTTTATACGCCAGTGATTTCGAGGACAATCCCTATCTGGGGTTTCTGGCCACGGCCGATGCTCTGGTGGTCAGCGCAGACAGCGTGAACATGATCAGTGAAGCGCTGGGGACCGGCAAACCGGTCTTTAGTTCGCCTCCGGTCTCCGATCCCAACAAGTTTAACCGGTTTCACCAACGCCTCAATGAGGCCGGCTTACTATTGCCGTTCAGTGTTGCCCGGCGACTGGAGCTGCTGCAACATCGCTATGCTGCCTTGCGAGAAACCAGGGCGATCGCAACGCTGCTGATCGAACAGCTTGGCCTTCAGTCCTCTTAGCCCGAGCTACTTCGAGCCGCCAAAGTCAGTTTCAGTACTGACCTGATCCCAGATGGTGGCCACTTCTTCTGCCACCTGAGCGCAGCGTTGCCAAAGCCCTGGCGTTTCAACCGACTTCTCAGTCAAGATCGCCCGTCGCCCCTGTAGCGAGGCCTGATGCTGGCGATCGAGCCAGAACTCGAATGCCGATCTCAGCGTTGAGGCCTGTTTGTGTCGCTGTGTATCGGAGCAAACAAGATCGTTGATCGTTGCCAGGATGTTGCGCGTACTGCGCTCAATGATGCCTTGACTGACGCCCTGTTCTGCATGCGCTTGCAGCGTCCACCACTGGGTCAGAAATTCGATGTCCGCGCGCCCGCCGCGACCCTGCTTGACATCAAACCGCTGCGCATCGGATCGATCCAGTTCTGCACGCATCTTCTCGCGCATACTGAAAATGTCCTGATGAATGGCCGACAACTCTCTGGGCGCGGTGAGGACTTCAGCACGAATCGCTTCGAACTGCGGATGCAGTCTCAGGTCACCAGCCACCGGTCGTGAACGAATCAGGGCTTGCAACTCCCAGGTCCATGCCAGGCGCAGCTGATAGTCGCGATAGGCTGACAAGCGGCTGATCATCAGTCCCGAGTTGCCATTCGGACGCAGGCGCAGGTCCACCTCATACAAGCGCCCGTTGGCCAGGCGCGCGGTCAGCAGATGCATGAATCGTTGCACAATCCGGGTATACACCTGTTCGACTGGAATCGGCTCATGCCCGGTCCGTTCGAACACAACACGCGATGGATCGAAGATGAAAATCAGATCCAGATCCGAATCCAGGGTCATCTCCTGACTGCCCAGCGACCCATAGCCGACGACGATCAGCTCATCCAGATGGGCGTGATCGATCTGGTATCGGGCGGCGATGTCACGACGCGCCAGATCCAGTTGAATGCCAATCAGCACATCCGCAAGTTCTGCCAATGCCCGGCTCAGGCTGACCGCCGTCATCTGATCGGCGGCAAAGGCCACCACCCAGGAACTCTGCCATTGCTTCTGAATGACTCTGAGCACATGTTGTTCCTGCTCTTCTGTGTCGACCTGCCCCAATCGCTCGCCAATCATCTGTTCAATGGCGTGTCGGAACTGCTTCTGTGGCAACGTTTTGGGTGTGATCAGTTCATCCAGCAGTGAGGGTTGTGCGGCCAGTGTGTTGGCCAGCCAGCGGCTCTGAGAGCACAGATCGACAAGGCGTTCAAGCACAGCGGGTCGTTCGACCATCAGGGCCACATAGGGCCCCCGTGTGCTGATGGTTTGCATCATCAACAGCACATTCTCAAGCGTCTGAACGGATCGTGGCACTCGGGACGCCAAGCGAATCAGTTCAGGCACCAGACGATCCAGTCGCTGCTGAATGCGCTGACCAGTCATCTGATATTGATGGGAACTGCGAAACGCTTCCAACAGCTCAGCAACGCGATCAGACGGCTCGAAGCCCTGCTCGCCCAGCCACTGGAGCTGTCGTTCCGACAGGGTCTTCATGCGCCAGATGTCCTGCCAGTCCTGATTGATCTCGTCCGGCCCCTCATTGCGTGCAGGCCCGATGACCCGGGCAAATGAGCGAGAGACCTCAGATCGGTGCATCGCCAGCTCATCAAGCATGTCAGCTGTCGAGGCATGCCCTATGGATCGGGCAATGGCGCTGAGCAATGCCTCATCAGAGGGCAAGGCGTGGACTTGTTGATCATCGACCTGTTGAAGCCTGTTCTCCACAATCCGCAGATATCGATAGGCTGCTGTCAGCGCTGCGCATTCGTCTGACGCCAGCAAATCGGTCTCCGACAGATAATCCAGAGTGGCCAGCAGGCTGCGCTGGCGCAAGGCGGGGTTCTGCCCCCCCCGAATCAGTTGAAAGGATTGAACGATGAATTCGATGTCGCGAATGCCGCCAGGCCCAAGCTTGATGTGATTCTGCATCGGACCCGGAGAGGCTTCTGCCACGATCAGTGCCTTCATCTCGCGCAGGGAATCAAACGCGTTGTAGTCCAGGTAACGGCGATAGATGAACGGCCTGAGCATGCTCAGCAATTGCTCTCCGGTCTGCATATCCCCGGCAACTGGACGCGCCTTGATCCATGCATAGCGCTCCCAGTCACGGCCTTCTCGTTGAAAATACTGTTCCATGGCATCGACGGTCATCAGCAGTCGGCCGGCATCGCCATAGGGGCGTAACCTGAGATCGACTCGATAGCAAAAACCGTCGCTCTGCCTGGCGGCGAGCCATTGGGTGATCAGACGAATCTGACGGGTAAAGAATTCCTCGGCGCTGATGCTGCGAGGCCCGCTTGTCTGACCAGACTGCCTGCAGGCGAAAACCAAATCGATGTCCGATGAGACATTGAGCTCACGACCGCCGAGCTTGCCCATGCCCATGACCACCAGCGACAACGGTTCAGCATCCGAATCCATCACCGGACCATGGCGTTTTTCCAACCGCTTGGCAGCACTGATCAGCGTTTGCTGGAGCACCCTATCGGCGACCCGTGTCGTCAACTCCAACACCTGTTCGACGCTGATCAGCCGGTGCACATCGCGAACCAGAATGCGGTAGTGGCACTGATTACGACAAGCGCGCAGTCGCTGCATGATATCGGCATCACTGGTCGCCTCGGCCAGGTCTTCGGCCAGAGCATCGAGCTCGGGCAAGGCCATGGGTTCACCAAGCGAGTCATCTTCACTGATTTGCTGTATCCATAGCGGATACAGCCGTCTGATGCGCTGTGCAAACTCACTGAAGTCGAGTGCGTCGTCTGGATTCGGGATTGTCATTGAACGCGGGCTGCTTCACCATGCCATCTGATCGTTCACGATAAACCCTTGAGTCAGGCGCAGCAAGACGGCGCTGACCCCTGAACCGGAACACACCATGACTTCAACCACTTCGCCCAGCTGGCGGCTGGATGGCCGTAATGTACTGATTACCGGAGGCACGCGCGGCATCGGGCGTGCTTGCGTCGACATGATGCTCGAACGCGGCGCCAATGTGGCTCTGATCGCCCGTGATCGTCAGCGACTTGAATGGGCCAATGCCGAGCTCTGCGAGGCCTGGCCCGATGCCGATATCCATGCCTTGTGCATGGACCTGTCCTACCCGGAAGAATTTGCCGCGATTGGCAGCTGGCTGACCAGTTTCTGGTCTCAGCTGGATGTGCTGGTCAACAACGTGGGCATGAACATCCGCAAGCAGGCCTCCGATTACGCGCTGGACGAGGTTCATCAGGTGATCGATCACAACCTGATCGGTTGTTTCGAACTGTGCCGACAGCTCAGACCGTTGCTCAAGCGAGAGACTCCGGGGCCAGGCTCATCAATTGTCAACATCTCCTCGGTCGCTGGGCAAACTCATCTGCGCACCGGCGTGCCGTATGCGATGAGCAAGGCAGCCATGGATCAGATGACGCGCAATCTGGCCTGCGAGTGGGCCGCCGACGGGATTCGGGTCAACTCGGTCGCCCCCTGGTATATCGATACGCCACTGGCGCGAACCGTCCTCAAAGACCCTGCTTATCTGCAAGAAGTCACCTCCAGAACACCACTGGGCCGAGTTGGCGAAGCCTCCGAGGTCGCCAGCCTGGTGTGCTGGCTGGCCATGCCCGGCGCCGGTTTTGTCACCGGGCAGTGCATCGCGGTGGACGGCGGCTTCACCATCAACGGATTCTGAGGTTCCTGCGATCCGCTCAGCTCATGTCCTGAGGATCGATATCGAACGACCATCGACAATGATGACTGCCCGGCAAGACTTCAATCGCCGGGATCCAGTCATCGAGCAGTGATCGCAGGGCTGATCGATCTGTCGCGATCAGCAACAACTGAGCCCGTAGTCGCCCAGCGCGACGGGCCAGTGGGGCAGGCATCGGCCCATAGCACTGAACCTCAGCAGCCTGCGGTTTGACCGCCATGATCCGATCAAAAAATGCGTCCAGCCGGGACGATTGTTCAGCACTGACACGACACAGCACCAGATGACTGAACGGCGGGAAACTGGCTGCTTCTCGTTCGCGCAGCAAACCCAGCGCAAATCGATGATAGCCCTGTGCCAGCAGATCGGTGAACAACGGATGCTCGGGATGGCGGGTCTGGATCATTACCGAACCGGGCCGGGACGCTCGCCCGGCCCGGCCGGCCACCTGAGTCAGCAACTGGGCGGCTCGCTCAACGGCGCGAAAATCGGAGCTGAACAGCGCCTGATCAATATCGATCACGGCGACCAGAGTCACATTCGGGAAATGGTGTCCTTTGGCCAGCATCTGGGTGCCCAGCAGAATGCAGGGGTCTCCGGCAAGGACCTGCCTGCTGATCTGATCAAAGGCATCGCGGCGCCGAATCATGTCGCGATCGACGCGATAGATTGGCGTGCTCTCAAACTGCTGCTGCAAGGCCTGTTCCAGGCGTTCGGTACCGACGCCTACCGGTGCCAGACGATCGGAACGACACTTCGGACAGTCGATCGGCATTCTTCGAACCGTGGCGCAGTGATGACAGCGCAGACGTCGCTCATGCTGATGCAGCGTCATCCGCGCATCACAGTGCGGGCACTCGGCATGCCAGCCGCAACGATCACACATCAGCACCGGCGCATAGCCGCGACGATTGAGGAACAGCAAGACCTGGTTGCCATCGGTCAATTGCCTGGAAATGGCTAGCAACAGCGGACTGGTCAGCCCGTCTGGTCCCGGATGGGCGCGCAAGTCGACTGTCTGGAAACCCGGCTGACTGGCCCCGCCGGTCCGCGCAGGCATGCGCTGATGACGATAGCGATTTCCCAGCGCGTTATGTAGCGTTTCCAGGGACGGTGTGGCCGACCCCAGCATGACCGGAATATCTGACAGATTAGCCAGCTGCACGGCAACATCTCGTGCCGAATAGCGACACCCCTCCATCTGCTTCAGCGACGCATCATGTTCCTCGTCAACGACAATCAGACCCAGTGCCGGAAACGGCGTAAACAGTGCTGAACGTGTGCCGATCAGGACGTCCACTCGACCGCTCTGACAATCGGCCCAGATCCTCAGTCGCTGTCGGTGCGTCATCGCCGAATGACTGCTGGCGACCCGCTGACTCAGTCGTTTTGAAAAGCGCTGCAGCAGCTGCGGTGTCAGCCCGATCTCCGGCACAATGACCAGCGCCTGCCCTCCGCCATCAATGACCTGCTCGATCAGATGCAGATAAACTTCGGTCTTGCCGCTACTGGTCACCCCTTCAAGCAAATGCGCTTCGAAACGATTCAGCTGCACCTGTTCAATCGCGGACTGCTGGGCCTCGGTCAGGGTATATTCTGCGGGTGTTCTCATGGTCGCCTGATCGACTGGCCCGATCAGCTGACGCTTATGCAACGCGGCAATCACTCGACTGGTGATGCCCGGATAGCGGGTCAGTTCGGATTGCCGTTTGGGGCCGTCGCCCAAATGCTGCACAAGTTCCTGCTGACGCGGCGCTCGGCTGAGTGACACTGGATCGATGATGCGTCCAGCCTCGGTCAGCCCCCAGATGGGTTCTGCCTGTGACTGAAGCGTCTCGGGGACGCCCTTGTGCAATTGTTTGGGGTAGCACAGGGCCAGCACCTCGCCGAGCGGGTGACGATAATAGCGAGCCATCCAGCGCGCCAGGCGCAGATGCACCGCACTGATTGGACCCAGGCTATCAAGTCGCTGAATGATCGGTTTGAGCTTGTCTGGCGGATGACTGGATGGATCCAGGCCAATCACCACACCTATCAGAGAGGTCGAACGAAACGGCACCTTCACCAGGTCGCCGATCGAAACCGTCAGATCAGGGAGACATTGGTAATCGAAGACGCGGTCGATATTGACCGGCAGGGCAATCTGGCAATCTGTCACAGGGCATCAGAGTCCATCGAATGAGCCGCCCATGATACCTGTTCAGAGGACGCAGGCGACCCGATCATTGCTCGCCATCAATCGGTCATTGATCAACGGATCAAGCAACATCTTCAGTGAACGAGTCTGACCGCACAATCCGGAGTCCAATTGCAGTGAGTGACAGACCACACCGCGACGGCTCAGCGATGCCGCACACAAACTGGCGCAAGCACGCTGAGAGATGGCGTCCAGATGCTCGACCGAATCGCCCGGTTGTCGAGCGATGCTGCCTTCGGCCTGAGCACCAATGGTCGCATGCACGACAATGGCATGCTGACGCAGCATCAACGGTTGCAAGGCCTTGATCAGCCGAACCCGGCGAGCAATCGCGTTGGTCAGCAATCCAGCCATCCGTTGTTCCGACAGGCCCGTCCAATCCACCATGGCACCACGCACTCGCGCATCGGAGAAGTTGACCAATAACCCAATCCCGTCAAAGGCATGAGACAGATCGTCTGCCAGACGCTGCTCCTCGAAGGGCACTCCGGGAACCAGATAGCGACACGTGACACCATGCATGGCCAGGATCAGATCCCCCATTGGCTGATTGGCTTCGGGCCTGCGATGTGACAGGACCACCAGATTGAGGTGATGATGACGCAAGGTCGGCGCGATTTGCGCCAGCAATGCAGGCGGCGGCTCATATAGCACGACCGCTGTATGGGGAGAATCGCCTGACTGTTGGTCAACCATTTGCAGCCTTTACCGTTGTTGATGATGAGCCCGATGCGAGGTGCGACCGGGTAGATGATCATCATAGCGGATCGCACCAGACATCAGGAAATGATGTAGTCTCTGAATGCGGAACTTTTACATTTGTTATCGATTGACACCATGAGCTGGACGCCCACTGCGGATACCTCAGACACCCTTGAACAGCGACTCAACGGCTTCATGGCCTCGGTCGAGCGACAGGCGTGGTTGATGGCCCGGCAGTCCACCGGCCATCAGGACGATGCGCATGACATTGTTCAGGATGTCATGCTGGCCTTCGTTCGCCGATACCGACACAAGCCCTCCGAGCAGTGGCGACCTCTTTTTTTCCGCGCGATCCAAAATCGGATTCATGATCACCATCGCCATCACACCGTTCGCCGCCGCTGGCTGGTGCCGACCGGTCGTGGACAGGACGAGGCCCACAGCGACCCAGCCAATTTAAGCCCAGATGAAGTGACCGCCCACCCTGCCCGCCGGGCCGCAGCGGACGAACTTGGACGCGCCATCGATACGGCATTGCAGCAGCTGCCAGACCGGCAACGTCAGGCCTTTGTACTCAGACAACTGGAACAGTGCTCGGTCGCAGAGACCGCACTGTCCATGCGCTGCAGCGAAGGCAGCGTCAAAACCCACCTGTCGCGCGCAATGGTGGCGCTACGCCAACACCTTGGAGAATGGACCCATGACTGAGCAGGATAACGCCCTGATTCGCATGATGCGCAATCACTGGCAGGATGAGAAAGACGCTCTGAGTGGTGAAGATCTGAGCCGATTGAACCACGCGAGGCAACAGGCTCTGGCGACAATGGACCGCCCAGGACTGATCCGTCAGCTGTTGCCAGCCCGGCTGCTGATGGCGACAGCCAGCGCCATGTTACTGCTGATGATCGGCCTGCACCTGAGCCAGCCCGACACTCCCCAGCCTGCCAGCGGCTTGCCACAAACGCAGGTCCAGCAAGACGATTCCAGCCCGAACGCCTTTGACAATGACCTGGAGCTGCTGGCCGACATCGACTCACTGGACCTGATCACCGAGCTGGACTTTTACCAGTGGTTGGAACTCGAACTGGATGAGGAGCAAACCCTGTGAGTCGACCTTGGGAGCCTCTGAACAAGTCTGGTCGAGTTGGATTGAGAAGGGAAATACGTCCGATCAAGGCGCATGAGCTGAGTCATAGTGGTGCTATGGCTCAGCTTATGCAACGCCGAGCGAGCGTATTTCACGCTCAAGACAGCCGATCACGACTTGTTCAGAGGCTCCCTGGCTCATTGGGCCATGAGGCATCGCCGTCGTGCTCTGCTCTGGCGCTGTTGATCATGCTGCCCGGATTGTGCCTGGGCAGCGAACCTGCGGTGCCGCCTGACTCTGCCGGCAACCGCACATCGACAGCATCAGCGTCAGAAGTTGCCGCCGAAGACACGCTGGTCCCAGCTGCGCTGTTCGAATTCATCGGCGAGTTCAGCGACGCAGACACGGACTGGACGGATCCGACCGAACTGGATGACTGGATGCTGCAATCGGCTCGAACAGCCGAGAATCAAATCAACCAATCGTCTATTGGCATTGAACAGGAACCCGAACCCGATGAACACTGATTTGTTGATCACGCCCGCTTCAAGGGCTCTTGGCGCTGCGCGTTGCGGCTGGATCATGACCGTGCTGCTGATGTGCCTGCCCGGCAGTCTGTGGGCCAGCGTCATCTGGAGCGAACTCAGTCCGATCGAGCAGCAATGGCTGGCCCCCTATGAACAGGACTGGGCAAGCCTGAACTGCGAACGTCAGGAACACTTGCGGCGCGGGGTCAAACGCTGGACGGGATTGTCAGATGAGCAGCAGCAGGACATGCTGGAACGTTTTGCTCGATGGCAGTCCATGTCCGCACAACAGCGCCAGCGCTATCGACAGTTCCGCTCGCTGCCTCCACCGCAGCAGCGCCAGCTCAAGGCCACCCATGAACGATTCAAGGCCCTGCCAGCCGAGCAGCGACAACAACTCAGGCGACGCTTCATGGCAGCACAAGGTGCCGATGCGCAAGGACTGCGTCAACGGGTCAAGCATTTGCCGGTCGATCAGAGACGCGCGCTGAGAACCCTGTCGGCCTCACTGCCCGCTGACGAGCGGCAGGCGATGGCACGGATCATTCGGCGCACGCCCCCTGACGCTCTCGCAGAGGCGGTCAGCGAGTGGCTTGAACTTTCTGATCAAGCGCGACGAGAGCAGTTGCTGAACTCCTCTGCGACGGGCGCACCGGATACCGACTGATCAACGAGGGATCGACCGCCATCGGAGAACGACTGTGCCAGACCTATCTGACAGTGCAGAAACAATAGGCATAGGAGCCCAGACGCTGCTCCCGGTTGGCCAGCAGCAACGCAATGTCCGAGGGCAGCTCACTCTGAAGCAGCTGCATCAGGCCTGATCGGGGTGAGATCTCCACCCATGAATCGATCTGAGCGGTCATGCTGAGCAAGACTTGCTCGAATGTGGTGACAGGTCGCTCGACATAGTCGACCTGATAGTCATCTGACACCCTGGCCAGAGCAGCGGCAGACTCGATCGCCTGCTCCAGGCCCCCGAGTTGATCAATCAATCCACGCTCATAGGCCTGACGACCACTCCAGACTCGTCCGCGAGCCACCTGATCCACATCAGCCATGCTCATGTCGCGCGCATCCGCCACAGTGCTCAGGAAGTTCTGATAGCCATTGTCGACAATGGCCTGAATGATCTCGGCCAACTGTGGAGACAGCTCACGATCGATGCGAAGGTCACCGGCCAGCTCAGTGGTCCCCACGCCATCGGTGAACACGCCGATCTTTTTCAACGTCTCGGGAATGGTCGCAAGCAGCCCGAAGATGCCGATGGATCCGGTAATCGTGCCCGGATTGGCCCAGACTTCATCGGCTGCCATGGCAATCCAGTAACCGCCTGAAGCGGCCACCGTGCCCATCGAGACGACCACCGGCTTGCCCGCCTCACGGGTCAAGGCCAGTTCATGACGAATTTTTTCAGACGGCAGCACTTCCCCGCCACCACTGTCCACGCGCAGCACCACTGCGGCAACGCGATCATCTTCACGCGCCGCTCGGATCAGCCGGACTGTGGACTCGCCGCCAATCGTACCCGGAGGCTGTGACCCGCTGGTGATGACCCCCTGAGCGACGATCACCGCCACCGTACTGGACGGTCCCGACATCAGGTTCGGAGCAGTCACGGCGACATAATCATTCAGAGAGATTGACTCCAGATCGTCATCGGAGTCGAGCTTGCCATCGACGCTGAGCACTTTGAGCAGTTGATCGGGCGTTCCCAGTTGATCGACCAGACCAGACTCCAGTGCCATCTGTGACGGGCGTCCATTCGCAGCCTGCAGGCGCATTGCAAATTCGTCTATGACGGCGCCAAGGGCATCCGGCGTCATCCCGCGATGCTCACTGACCGCCCGCAGGTAGTCGTTCCACAGACCCGTCAACCAGTACAGATTCGCCTCGGCTGATTCGGCTGACATGTCATTGCGGATAAACGGTTCGGCCGCTGACTTGAATTCGCCCACGCGGAACAGGTGCACATCCACGCCCAACATGTCCAATCCCTGCTTGTAGAAATTGCGGAACACGCTGTAGCCTTCCAATATCACCAGACCTTCGGGGTGCAGCCAGATTTCATCGGCCATTGATGCCAGATAGTATTGATGCTGGCTCATGCCTTCGGCATAGGCATAAACGCGCTTGCCGGACGCCTTGAAGTCGCTGATCGCTGCTTCGATTTCCTGAAGCTGGGACAGACCGATGCTGGCCATGTAGTCGGGGCGAATCAGCATCTGCGAGATGCGATCATCGCTGGTCGCTCGTCTGATAGCGGCCAGAACGTCGCGCATCTGCGTTTCTGGTACCTCGCTGTCCAGCAAGGTATTGATCGCCCGCTGACCGGGCTCTACCGAATATTGCTCGACCACATTCCCGATGGGTGTCAGCAGCAGCGTGGTCTGTTTGGTCACCACCAGGCTGTCATTCCTGAAAAGAATGACCAGAACGGTAATGAAGATCGGCCAGAAGATCAGATTCAGAATCAGCCGACGGGTGCCATCAATGATCTGCCAGAGGCTCTTGAAAAAACGGATCACGATATTCGATTGGCGTAGGGTCATGGGCATCCATTGTCTGTGATTGGCGATCAGGCGAGACAGTGTAGCCGGTATTGGCTGCCACGCTCAATACGCGAGAAGTCATGAGTTCAGGGCGCCAGTGTCTGCCTCATACGCTCGTGAAGATCGCTCAGCTCTCGCACAGGCTCACTCGCTTCGATCACAGCCAGATTGGTGACCCTGAGTCGAAACCAGTCCTGACCTGCCAAAACCAGTCGTTCGCGTATCTGCCAGCGCAGACCGCGGCTGTCGATCAGGCTGGCCGACATCTCGACCC
>QIKT01000139.1 GCA_003233095.1 Oceanospirillales bacterium
TGTTCACCGATTCCAATTGAAGCTTGAGACATCGAACTGCTTCGCAGTTAGATAGACTCGGCACATCCTGTGCCTCACCCTTCGGGCTGCTCCTCTCGTCGCAGTCCTGATTTGTTCCTGACAAATCAGTCTGCCCCCGGCCACCATTTCCACACTCACTCTGTTCACCGATTCCAATTGAAGCTTGAGACATCGAACTGCTTCGCAGTTAGATAGACTCGGCACATCCTGTGCCTCACCCTTCGGGCTGCTTAAATCTCAACCTGATTTCTCGTTTCAGCTCTAGGGAGCCTCTGAACAGCCACTTTGTCATGTATAGATACTTTACTCATGCCGAGTACATGCATAATTATTTCATAAATATATACATGAACTCATTGCACGCATAGAATGCTTACACGTTCATCACGCCACTAACCATGACACAGCCACTTTCAAACCTGCCCGTACCTGAAGTGCTTGAAACGCCCCGCGTTCTCAGGGCACTGATCAATGCACACCGTCATTTGGCAAAACTGAACGGCATCACAGGCACCATTCCAAACCCTGACATCCTGATCAACACCCTCTCGCTGCAGGAAGCAAAAGACAGCTCAGAAATCGAAAACATCTTCACGACTCAGGATGCGCTCTACCAGGCTGAACTGTTCGGTGAACAGTCCAAAAATCCTGCTGCCAAGGAAGTCAGACGATACACCGCCGCACTACAGCAAGGGTTTGGGAAATCGAGTGAAGACCAGCTGATCACAATCAACCGAATCATCGAGTTTCACGCCCAATTGATGGACAACGATGCGGGAATCAGAAAGCTTCCTGGCACAGTCATCAAGAATCACACTACCGGGGAGGTGGTCTTTACACCCCCGCAAGAACCAGATGACATTCAACAGCTGCTGACTGATCTGGAACGTTTCATCAATGACGACGCTGTTTACGAAGCAGATCCATTGGTCAAGATGGCGATTGCACACCACCAATTTGAGAGCATTCATCCATTCTACGACGGTAACGGACGAGCTGGACGCATCCTCAACAGTCTGTATCTGGTCGCCAAGGGTTTGCTTGATGCGCCGGTGCTGTACCTCAGCGCTTACCTCATTGATACCAAGTCGGACTACTACCGTCTCCTGCAAAGCACACGAGACCACCACGACTGGGAGCCCTGGTTGTTATACATGATCGAAGGTGTGGCGAGGACCGCGAAAGCCACGACCCAACTGATAATCGATATGGGCCATCTGAGGGGTGACTTTGAACAACGAATGCGTAACGCCGTACCGAAAATTTTCAGCCATGAACTGCTCATCAATCTGTTCAAGCACCCCTACACCAAAATCGAGGCGGTGCAAACGGATCTGGGCGTTTCTCGTCTGACGGCGAGCAAATACCTGACTAAACTGGTTGACGCCGGGTTTCTTCACAAACGGCGATTCGGCAAATACAACTACTACATCAACGCGGAGCTGATCAGATTGATAGAAATTTCACGCCCGCTCTGACCAAAAGGCAAGGATCACAATAACGTGGCACTGAAAAAATCTGAATCCGCCCGATCAAAATAATGCACACTGAATAATTGATCCTCATCGGTCCACACGGCACGACTGACAAAGCCGGTTGACTCGACCATCACCACAAAATCATCAATGCTGTACTTGTGCGAATACTCAGTCAGGATGGTTTCATCCTGGTTAATGACTATCGTCTGACCCAACAGCGTGACGGTCTGATCGATCAAACTGATCAAGTGCATTTCGATCCGATGATGGGTGGCGTTGAAGAATGCATGATGACCGAACTGATCGATCCGGAAATCACTGCCGTGAACCCGGTTCAGGTGCTCGAGAATATTCAGGTTGAATGCAGCAGTCACCCCGGATTGGTCGTTGTAGGCCAACTCCAGAGTCCCGGGGTCCTTGACCAGGTCGACGCCAATCAACAGCGACCCGCCCTTGCCTGCCTCAACGGCCATGACCTTGAGTAGCTCGCGAGCCTCATCGGGACGGAAATTGCCGATCGTTGATCCTGGAAAGAACACCAGATTCTTCTCCGGCATCACCACTGGCTCTGGCAGATCAAACTCCTGCGTGAAATTGGCCACTACCGGAATCACTTCCAGATCAGGAAAATCGTCACGAATCCCTGCAGCTGCCAGTTCAAGGTGCTCTGCAGAGATATCCACCGGGACGTACACTGCCGGAAGATTCAGACACCTGAGCAGTATCCTGATCTTTTCGCTGGAACCACTGCCGAACTCGATGATCGAGGCCTTCTCGCCAGTCATCTCGGCGATATCAGAACGATGAGCGGTGAGAATGCCGATTTCTGTTCGAGTCGGATAATACTCCTTCAGCCGAGTGATCTGATCGAACAGTTGCGATCCTCGCTGATCATAAAGCCATGCCGAGGAAATGGACTTTTGCGGCGCCAACAGATCATCTAACAGCTGTTGTTGCTCTGAGTTCAGTGGTTGGGAAGTCATGACGGCCTTTTGAGAATGGATTGAAAGTTTTGAACAGACCGGATGGCTCAGATGGTCCGCGCCAGGCGCACGCCAGTGAACTGCCAGTTTGATGAGGGATAGAAGAAATTTCGGTAACTGTGACGTAGATGATCCTGTGAGCTGACACAACTGCCGCCCTTGAGAACAAATTGGCTACACATGAACTTGCCGTTGTATTCACCAATGGCGCCAGCATCAGACTGGTAACCCGGGTACGCGCAATAGGCACTGGCGGTCCACTCCCAGACATCCCCAAACAATTGGCTCAGCACTTGCGGCTCGGTGGATTCACAGGGACCAGGGTGATAGCGTCCAGCCTCGATAAAATGCCCACCAATGGCAAGACTGCTGGCAGCGTATTCCCATTCCTGCTCGGTCGGCAACCTCGCACCAAACCATCTCGCAAAGGCATCAGCTTCATAGTAGTTCAGATGACACACAGGAGATGCCGGATTCAACCTCTGCAAGCCAAGCAAGGTAAACTCCTGATCAGATTGATCGCTCCAGTAAAATGGACGCTCGACCTGATGCTGCTGCACCCATGCCCATCCTTCTGACAACCACCATTCACTACGGCGGTAGCCACCCTCATCAATGAACGCCTGATAGTCAGCGTTGCAGACCGGTCGATTGGCCAATTCATAGGCTTGTAACAGAATCTGATGTCTTGGGAGCTCGTTGTCAAAACAGAAGCCGTCACCTGCATGGCCGTGTTGCTGCAGGCCGCCTTCGAAACCGACGAATGCGATCGGACTGATCTCAGTAGACGCGAGTGGCATCTGAACGTCCGTAAAACAGGCTGGCTTAAGAGGATTGACTGAAAGAACATGCTTGATATCGGTCAGCAGCAGTTCCTGATGCTGTTGCTCATGCTGTAGCCCCAGTCCAGTCAATCGCTCTACTCGAGTATCGGACTGCTCGCCAAGGAGTCGTATCATCCAGTGATCCATGTGCTCGCGGTAAGCCAGCACTCTGGACAATGACGGCCTGGACAACATGCCTCGCTGAGTTCGCGAATGCATCTGACCCATCTGATTGTAGTAGGAGTTGAACAGATAATTGAAGGCCGGGTCGAAGGGCTCATATTCGGGCATCAACGGGGCAAGAATAAAGGTCTCGAAAAACCAGCTGGTATGCGCGAGGTGCCACTTGGTCGGGCTCACATCGGGCATCGTCTGGATGACGGTATCTTCGGGCTCGAGGTTTCGAATCAGACTTGTTGTCAGTTTTCTGACATTGCGGAAACGTTGCCCCAGCTCTGGAAAAATCGACGCGGAGATGGTGGATCGATGGACACTGGCATCTGGCTTGTTCATGGTCGGGATTGTACCAGAGTCGTCAAATACATCTGAGCGAAGCATTGCTACCCGCATGAGCTTCGATTGCAACGACCGTCCAAGTATGTGATTCTGCAAAGGGCCATGCTGACAGCACCAAGAGCCTGTCGGACTTGACCGGTCAACACGAGGGAAAGCCGGTTTGAGTCAGATTTTTGGATTTTTTTGAGGCGCATAGCACCGCTATTCAACGAAAAAGGTGTGAAAATCTGGCCACAACGGATTTTCCGCAGTAGATTACATTAAGTCCCACAGGCTCCTGGCCCCTGAATTCACTCATCTGTGTACGCTGCATAACCCATTGGATATTGCCATGATAACGCGCTCAATACTTGCCTATCGATTGCCCATTGCTCTGTGCGTCATCAGTTCGATCGTCATCAGCTGCGGCGGTCGCAAACCTGAACTCATCGACCCGGGGCTGGGACTGGTCGAGATGGTCGCTCTGGCTGAACAAAGCCATATCGAAATGACAATACGGCTGGAGAACCGCAGTGAATTGCCCCTGGTAGTTGATCAGATGACGCTCACGATGTCGATCAATGATATCCCGCTGGACATACGCCTCGAACGAACGCCCTCACGAATCGCTACGTTGAGCAGTGAACTGATCCCGGTAAAAGTCGACTTCAGCGTGGCACTCATTGAGGCACTGGATCAGTTAACAACGGGTCAGTCTCGCAGACTGTCCATGACGATGACCGGGAATCTGAGCACAGACAGCGGCAAGCAACTGACCATCGATGAGACTAGCTGGATCAATGCGACACCGGGAAAACCTGGTTATTTCAGATAGGGAGCCTCTGAACAAGTCGTGAACGGCTGTCTTGAGCGTGAAATACGCCCAGACTTGTTCAGAGGCTCCATAGCAGGATACCGGTCACTGACTGATAGCCGAACCGCTCAAGGATGAGGCAGGCTCATCAAGCATGGTCATCAGATAGTGATTGGTCTGATTGAACGTCCAGGTTGACAGAGCAAGTCCGGCAGACAATCCACCGACCATCAGCGCGACCATCAACGCCAACCGCAGCCTGCCGATTGATCGATGAGGGGCTGCCATATCTGGCTGCTGAAACCATTTGACCGCACTGGGTTGGTGATGATGATTCATGAGATGTGACCTGCAAAATCTGCTGCATTCTAAGTATTGGACGCACCTGGCACGAAAAAGTTACGTCTCACCTCAACAATCTAATCAGAAACCACTTTCACACCGATAGTGCACAATGTGACTTTATTCATGAAAATCAGTGATTAGAGATACATTTTTGACAATTTTTGCTAAACTTGTAATCAGTCAAACCGAATAAGATTCGGGTTGAACCGAATCGATCAGTGCCAGTCATACTATTGAGTCGATGGCCCATACATAGACAGGCTTCTGAATACCGAGAAAATGATGCGACAGTTTATATCAAAATCAAGCACTTGCATCACAGGACTTGTCCTGTTCTCCACCCTGTGCCTGTCGAATGCCAATGCCGCCGAAGGCGCTGACAACGGCATTACCATCTACGCACAAGCGACAGAACAGATCAGCAGCTACACAGCGCCAGCCTATCTGGTTGATCCGGTTGTCATTGATGAGACCAACTCTGCCTATCGACTTGGGCAAGCGCTGGATCTGGAACTGAGCCTCTCCACTGGGCAAGATGCGTACCGGTCCTTTTCGGAAATCAATTCAACCGCAGTCTGGAATTTCTGGAACTCACTATCTCTCAAGGCTGGAGTTGCAGTCAGTTCCATGCTCGACTCGGAGCAGTCAGCCGCCCTGTGCGCCAATGGCAACTGTCTGGGCAACCTGGATGACAAGCCAGTGCTGAACAGTTACCTGATCGGTGCACGCTGGCAACCCAGTGATCGATTCACCGTCAACCTCGACGTGATGAATCAACCTATTGGCGGACTGAATCGCTATCATCATCTGGTTTCTATCGGATTGAGCCCTCAGACCGGCAGCAGCCTGTCTGCACAAACAGATATTCTCGACCTGAGCTTGAGCTGTGAAATTGGCACAGGAAGCTGGGGCGACTGGCGACTGGGATTGCAGGTCAGCAGTATTGATGACCCCGGACTTGCACTGTTCAATCCGGCGTATGCAAACTACATCGATTCAGCCAGTGTGGGTCTTGGATGGCAATATGGCGCCTTCAGCACCGACATCATTGGTCGATACTCGGTGGCACCAGTACAATATGATCAGAGCGCTGCCCTGAACAGTCTGGACATCAATTTCTCATGGCAAACCCCATGGAATGGTCAACTGATGTTCGGCGCCTCGAATGTCGGCAATGATTCGATAGATGACGACATCATTGGCCAACAACTGCAGGAACAGAACTTCGGAAGAATTCCGTACATCCGATATCGCCAGGACCTCTAGGCAGCATGTCTCCACGCTTTACCGAGGGCGAAAATATCGTTGCGCCAATAGCCGCTTGCAACAACGCTAAATGAAACCCCCAGAGAACATCCATGTCTTTCCGCGTTTCGCATGTCCGTTTGTGATTCGCCAATTTCCTCAAAGCGACTCTCTCAATCAGCAACTAAAATCGTTGTTTATGGAGCGAGAATCCGACCCACGATACCAGGAAGAAATCCCAACAGTCACATTGAAGGTCAACACCTTCGAAAGCCATTTTGATCTGTTCAAATGGTCAGACAAGCCCGTTCAGACCCTGTGTAATTTCTGCTATCAGTCGCTCGGCCAGACCATTGTCGAAGTGAATGGGGTTGCTGCCAGTGAAGTCGCCCGCTATCAGGTCAATTCCCATGCCTGGTATCACATCACCCGAGGCGGCGGATACATGGGGGTTCATAATCATCCAATGGCATCCTGGTCTGGCGTATACGTGGTCGACCCGGGCGACAAGGATCCAGACAATCGAGAAAGTGGCACACTGCGGTTCTACGATCCTCGCAATTCGGTCAACATGTTCATGGATCCAGCCAATTCTCATTTCGTCGACCCTTACGCTGCCAGCGTTCAGGTGTTTGAACCTATTGCAGGTCGTTTGGTGATGTTCCCCTCGTATCTGATGCATGACGTGGCACCATTCACTGGATCAGGCACCCGGATTGTTGTGGCATTCAACGCCTGGATCAATGATCCCGGGCCTGCCTGATACGATCATCCCATGGCGAGTAGCGCTCACATCGATAGCCGACAGAACCTGCTGGATCAGGCTCATGAAGGCAGCACTCAAGCACAGTATCAGCTTGGACTGAGCTATTATCGAGATAGCGCTCTCGGGCAAGCTCGGCGTTGGCTGAAACGTGCTGCCAAAAGCGGCCATTCTGAAGCGGCCATTCATCTTGCAGACCAGTATCTGTACGGCAGGGGCGTCACAGAAAGCCGATCTGAAGCAATCGGAATACTCACATTTCCTGCTAGCGATGGCGACCCCGAATGCTGCTATCGACTGGCTGGTTTGTTGCAATCAAAACAACCTGGGCGAAGCCAGCAATGGTTGCGGCAAGCTCTGCAAACCGGTTCAGGTGACGCCTGGTTATTCATGGCGGTGATTCAAAAAGGACATGATCATGGTGCGACTGCAGCGGACTGCCTGAGTCAGGCAGCTCGGTTTGGCTCATCACTGGCGACAACCCTGTCAGGCGACTCGGCTGAGACTTCGGAGGATGGTTATGCGTCTCGCCTGATCAGGCAGTCAATTGCTGTCAAATCGATGGCCGCCGAGGAATGTTCGCAGCAGATCCCCGAGCTCGATACATTGCTCGACGATCTGAATACTCCCTGGCCAGTTCGGCAGGCAGCGCTTCTGCCAGATAGTCCAATTCTGATCAATGACGATCTGCTCAACCCATGGGCCTGCCTGGCGATCATCGATGAGCTTGCGAACTGGGTACAGCCTTCCCGTACCATTGACCCGCTGACCGGCAAACACCAGAGAAACCCGGTGAGAACCAGTGATGGCTGGACCATTCACCCGGATCAGGAAAGCTGTCTACTCAAGCATGTTCGTCACTACATCGCCTATGCCTGGGGGCTGCCTGTCGATGATTTTGAACCAGCGTCAGTGCTTCGCTATCTTCCCGGTCAGGAATATCGACCACATGTCGACTACATCGACCCTGTCAGTGAAAGAGACCAGCAGGATATCGATCACAACGGGCAACGACTGAAGACCATTCTCATCTGCCTGCATGCCCCTAACCTTGGAGGCAGCACTCACTTTCCCAGACTTGACGTCGATATCGCGGCCCGACAGGGACGAATGATTCAGTTCAGCAATGTCACTGAGTCCGGTCAGGTAGACCCGATGTCGCAGCATGCAGGGCAAGCTGTCGAATCGGGCGAGAAGTGGATGATGGCCCTGTGGTTGCGTGGTCATGCATGATTGCCCACATCATTGGTCACCTCTGGTGACACAAGGAGCTAAAATTCGATGACCAACACTGCGCCTGTGCGAGAACACCCGATTGACGGCAAGACAGTGCTGGTCTTCGATGATCTGGCGTCATCATCGGTGATTCGACAAATGACCGAAGCACTCGACAACAGCGCCTTTACGCGCAATGAGATCGCCCGACCCGATACCGCTCAGCATCGTCACTGGGCTCACAACATGCTACTGGAAGCCGCACGGCAATTGCCATTGCATCAGCTGACACTGGATGCCTCGACCTGGATGAAGCGCAGCGGTGCCGAGTTTCAGGTCTATCGCTCCTACACCAACTGCGTCAGTTACGGCGACCACCTGTACACCCACACGGACTGCCTGCCTGGCGGCGGCGAACTGACCGCCCTGTGGTTCATTTGTGAGCACTGGGATGTCGAGTGGGGCGGGGAAACCCTGTTCTACAACAGTGACATGGATGCGGTCGCCGTGGTCTCTCCGCGGCCTGGCCGCATGGTGCTGTTTGATGGTGAAATCACCCATTGTGGTACCGCCCCGAACAGAATGTGTCTGATGCCGCGATATACCTTTGCAATGAAACTGGAACAAATCCCATCATGAGCCTTACTGAAGTTCGGAATCAAGCCCGCACTCTGGCCAACAATCAACAACTTGATCAGGCCATGACGGTGTTGCGTGAACCTTTGCTGCAGCATCCATCGGACCTGAACCTGGCTCTGGATCTGTCGCACGTCGCCTTGTCAGCAGGTCGCTATGAACTGGCCATTCGAACCACTGATAACGCGCTGACCTACCACCCTGACTCGCCCCATCTGCTGTTTCTGAAGGGCAATGCCTGTCGATTGGGGGGCTTGTTTGCTGATGCCGCAGTCTGTTATCACAAGGTCATCGAGCAGAATCGGGAGTTACCACACCTGCATTATTATCTGGGCGTGGCATTGCAGTATTCTCAACAACATCAGGATGCACTGGAGGCATATAGCACGGCTCACAGAAAATCACCTGGTGCGGTCACTGCGTTCCGCATGGGCAGCATGCATCACCTGCTCGGCAACATCGAGAAGTCCATCGAGAACTACAGGATTGGTCTCCAGATCGACCCTGATCAACAACAATGTCTGTGCAATCTGGCGCTGGCCCTGATTGAAAACGGACAGGCCGCCGAGGCTATCGAGATCGCTGCCGCTCATCGCAAGCGTCATCCAACCGACACCATGGCCTATGCCAATCAGGTGTATGCCTGTTTGCTCGGAGGCCAGGCCGAAGAAGCGGCCAAATGGCTGGATCTGGATCAGTTGATGCTCACCTCTGAGCTGCCATCAGCAAACGACGGTGACTTCTACGATCTGGTCGCCGACGAACTCAAGACCTCTCCACGTCTGAACAATATTGCCGATGAACTGCATACCGCTCGAAACGGCTTCCTGACAGAAGAGCTCGACCCGGTCAAAGGGCAGGCATTGTTTCAACTGCAGGATGAATTGCGAACTGCGGTGGGCGACTATATCACTGGGCTACGCCAGCAATCGCATCCATGGACTGCCATTATCCCTGATCAATGGGACATCAAGTTGTGGGGCAATCTGCAACAGTCTGGTGGACATGAACTTCCCCACTGTCACCCCAGAGCCATGATTTCAGGCGTGGTCTATATTCAGATTCCACAGGTGATCGAAGAGGGCTCTGATCACGCGGGCTGGATCAGTATTGGAGAGGCCGATGAAAGCTATCTGAACACACGACCGGATTGGTCTGTGGACATCCAGCCAGCCGTCGGAAAGCTGCTGCTGTTTCCTTCGTACTTCTTTCATAAGACCTATCCATTCCACAGCGATACCGCGCGCATCTCCGTGCCGGTCGATATCGTCCCCATTTGACGGTCAGGCAGGTGTTCTTCCCAGGTAATGAAAGTAGGTACTGACGATGTATTTACTGCCAAGAAGTGGAGGCAAGGCAGCGTGTTCATACATCCAGTATGGCGGAAACAGAATAGCTCGACCAACACGTGGTCGACACTGCATCCCCAGATGCGGAAAGATCGTCTCGCCGCCCTCTTCCACATCGTTCAGATACCAGAAGCAGACCAGAAATCGTCTCGATGAATACAGATCGTAAGAGTCAACGTGTTCTGTAAACCGGTCCTTATTTTCTGAATCATAACGTTTGAGGCGAAACGCCTCGTAGTCGTGTTGATCAGGAAACCTGCCTGGCACATCGCGTTTGTACTGCTCCAGCAGCGTCTCCTTGGTCTGCTCCAGTACATGGTGGTAGCGATACCATTCCGGGCTGCCATCAATGGACAGTTCTGCGAAAGATCTGACACCATCATTTCGTACCGTCGCAGGGGTTGTTGAGTGATCAAAGAGTCGAATCATCGACTCACAAACCGACGGTTCCAACGTGTGATCATATATCTTGACCAATTCACTCAGACGTCTGTTCATATGCTTTCAATCACCGGGTGAAGCCTGGAATATTGTCGGAATCCGATCTGCAGGATTGTTGACTCCTCTGAAGAGCCTGTGGATCGGAGTCTCAGTGTCGCCTGCGGATCCGGCAGACCATCAGGTCGCGTCAGATGGTGGAGCAGCAAATCACCACGCTCCATACGTACCAGAATTGAGTCGTCAGATGCCATCACATTCAGAGAGTCCAACGCAATAATCGCCATCATGAGCCGCTGACCTGAATCATCCAGTGCCAATGACAAATCGCGGATCCGGGATGATGACAAGGTACCAGTCTGTTCAAATGAGTTCGTCGACAGGATTGTGCTGAAGACTGGCCGCTCCATGTGATCGGTCGCCAGTTGGCAATAGACCGACACCGAATCAAGAATTGACCGCATGACAGGACCCTGATCTTGCAGAGACACATGAGCGCTTCCGGAATCAAATTGATGTTGTTCATGATAAAGATGCTTCAGATGATCCAGATAATCGAGCTGCAGATCAATGAGGCATGACCGGACCAGAACTTGCCTGGGCATCCAGGATAAAATCTGACTTGAGGTCATATTTTTCCTTTCGATCAACGTCACGACTTCTTCAGTGCCAAGCCTCAATGAGTCGACTATTGAACTGAGCATATCGGTTCTCTTGTCGTTGCCTGGATCACGCAACAAGTGCAGCCTGTCTCGAATCTGCTGCGCCTGCTCAGATAGCTCCAAGGTGTCCAAAGAGCTAGCATGCTGAACACTCATCAACTTCTGACGAATATGTGCTGCGCTCTCATCGTTGAAGTCGCTGCGGCCAATCAGCGTTGTCAACCAGGCTTTTGCCACTTCATCACCGATCAAGACCGCCTCAATGAGATGCCGGATTCCAGCCAACTGATCTGCATCGTCTTGCCTGCTGAATAGTTCCATCCATGCAAGCTCACGAACCACCTGCGGGATCAGATAGCCTGCCAACTGACGATACAAATCCAGTACCTTTTGAGTGTCTCGATCGACTCCCCAACCGATCGAATACAGATCAGCCAGGCGCTCCACTGCCAGCGGGTGCCCCAGACGAGCGGATGACTTGAGTAATTCCAGACAGTGACGTGCGGCGGCAGGTAATTTGGGGAACATTCGGTAGACCATCGCCAATGCCAATAACTCTTCCGGATCTTCTGTGCTGGCGATTTGCCTGACAGATTCCAGTTCCGACATAAACTCATCGGATCCTGGCAGCTGCTTGAGCAACAACGCGATGCGGTCATTCAATCTGGATTCACACGGCTGATTCATTCAGTCGGCCTCCCTACTTGCCCTGAGGTCGAAGGCAATGCTGATCCGATCAGTCGCATTGCAGTCCGGTATGGTTCGATGAAACATGAAGGATGGGAACAATACCAGCGTTCCTTCGACAGGTCGTATCAGATGAATATGCTGATCCTCAGGCGTCGGCATGCCTGTATGCGGGCGTCCAAGCTCGAGATACCCCTCTGAATTTGCGCTTGCTCCGAGTTCCTCTGATTGACCTTCAGCGTGTCCAGTTCTGACATAGTAGGCACCTGACATCCATGAATCCTCGTGAATATGCGTCTCTATCTGTCCGCCACCATTGACCAATGTTGCCCATAGATTAATCGTCACATCACCTTTCGGTTTGTTGGCGAGAAAGAGATCGCGCGAGTCATGTTCCCTTGCATTGATGTACTGCCTGATTGCGCTCATCAATGACTGCTCAAACGCCTGTATGGCGTCCGTCCTGTCCGATCTCAGCTCCTCGGTCAGATAACCATTTCTGGCAGCCAATCCGATCGGCTCGAATCGCAGTGATGAGTGAGATCGTATATCCGCCTCCAGTCGTGTGTTGAATTGCTGCTGTGACACATAGGTTGGTGGAACAGGCAACAACATCACGCTGACATTATCACTGAAATTCGTCAGTCGGCTGGCTAGATCTGCTTGTCCATTTGCTGCCAGAGCCAGAATGTAATGAGCAATACTTCTCTGATCTGACTGGTCCATGCTGCAGGCTTTCTTCAAAGTATGACAGGCCTCATCAAATTCTCCCTGCTTCAGCAAAGCAATGCCCAATTGGCGCCAAAGCATGGCACTGTCGACCAGCTGCTTGACTGCACTCTTGAGGATTTTGACACTCTCATCGACTCGGTCAGTCCGATCCAGTATGTCTGCACTTTGAATCAGTGCATCCTCATACAGGGGTTGATACTGAAGTGCTTTATTGACTGCGTTTAATCCAGCATCAAAATCCATACGTTTTCCATAGACCAGACTGGCGGTATACCAGGCTTCTGCGGAGTCAGGCTGCACCTTCAATGCTCGCCCGATACACTGATCTGCCTCGATTAGTGATTCGCTATCAAATCGTTTCGACAACACCGCTGCAACATTGTAGTTGGCATGATAATCATCTGGTTTCATGGCCAGAGCGGCTCTGGCATCGTCAATTGCCTGCACAGGTTCATCCAGACGATCCATGATGACAGACCGGCAAACCAATGCTTCAAAGCTCAGTTCGATATCCGGACATCGTTCAAGTGCTCGTGCTGCATCCGCATATCGATCAGCAGCGATGCAATCTCTGGCTGCCAGAAGGCAGAGTTGATTGTCATTTGATTGTGAGAGTGAGGGAATGGCTGAATCCAGGCAGTTCATTACGGCCTGCCAGTCCTGTTGACCACAGAGAACACGGATCTTCATGTTCATCAGTCCGTCTGCATGATGTCTCAGAGCAAGACAGGTTTCTATCACCTGTCCCGCCTTTGCCCATTGCTGACTTTGTAATAATGACTCTATCAGGTTGATCTGGTAATGATGCTGCTCCGGCCCCAGTTGCCATGCCAGTTGATAGCTCAACGCTGCACTGGACCACTGTTGTTGTGATTGACGAGCAAGGCCTAGATGATAGTGAGCAGCGGCATCAGCTGGTGCCAGATCGATCAGTGCCTTCAACGTTGATTCGGCTTGATCATACTGCCCTTGTTGCAGTTCGATTACTGAGAGCAGGTTAAGTGCCTGTATTCTTGCTGCGCCTTGCAATGCATCCAACGCCTTGATGCAATGTAACCGGGCTTCATCCAGCTGACCACTCTGGAACAGTCTGGCAGCCTGATCAAGCATGACTCACGCCAGAAAACCAGCCTGTGAGGCTGTATCGGTGTTGCGTCGCCAAGCGGGTCACCATACCTACGCTGTGCCATACGGGCACACGAAATATGAGCATTTGATTGAATCCTGGCAGCAACGATTCTTGCCACTGATGATCATCATCATAGAAATGAGTCAAGCCCCCAAAGTCTGCTTGCCAATCGGTTGTCAGGCCAAGCACAAAGGCAAATCGTCGATCTTCGCCATCATGTCGGTCATTGTGCCTGGTCAGAAAATGACCCTGACGATAGCGTGTGGCCTGAATGATTGTTCTGCCGATACTCTGATCGCCAGTGAAATCCCGAATGCTCTGGATCAAAGGAGGTGAGTTGACTGCTTCGGTGATCTGATTCAGCAACAGTCCAGGATTTCGTCGCTGGAGGTAGGCCGGTATCATCATGTAACTGTCATACATGAAACTGTAAGCAGACTGGCCACGCTTTGTGACTTCATCTTGAAGCTCGTGATATGCCTGCTCGGACAGAGCGCTGTATTGTTCAGCATCCAGAGCAATTGCACCCTGGCCATCCTGATAAGCAAGGCTCCATGACACCGTCTTTTTCAAACAATCCCGGATTTCATTGGCCACTTCAGGATCAATAATCTCTCTGATCAGTACACGCCCAGCACTGGACAACTGTTCCCGATCAGCGCCAGTCATTCTTAGCTGAATTTTCATCCAAGGTCCGCGGGGGATATCATTCCTGTGATTTTACCGGTTTCATGTATAGACACCAGTGCAGAGTGCGTGATCAACACTTCATACTTTCAGAATTCACAGACAAAAAAATCCCGCAGCTCTTTCGAACTGCGGGATTATTACTTCGAATGTCAGAAGACTTTTAGAAGTCGACTGTCACACGTACGTACGGGAAGCGACCCGGTACGCGGTAGTCAGATGCGTTGAAGCTGTTGGCAAACGCCGTCGTAGAC
>QIKT01000061.1 GCA_003233095.1 Oceanospirillales bacterium
GATGCGGAGGGTCAGATGGTCTTGCCCGGATTCATCAACATGCACGCACATATCATGCATGACAGAGCCGGTCTGGAGATGGCACAGCCTTACCAGTATTACCTCTGGTTGAGCAGTGGGATCACCACCGTACGAGATGTTGGCAGTGATCTTGAGCGGACCTTGTCCGAACGGGCCAGCAGCGCAGAGATGAGCATCATTGCGCCACGCATCTTTGCTTATCCGGGAACCTGGGGCAACCTGGGTGACAAGCAGGTGGTTGAGCGTATTCGTTCGCTGAACAAGCAGGGTATTGATGGACTGAAGTTTGGCATGATGGACAAACAGACCTTTTTGGCGGCCTCAGCAGAGGCCAATCGACTGGGACTCAAAGTGGCCAGTCATGTCGGCGTCGAAGACATGAATGCCTGGGACAATATGGCTCAGGGAACCACCACCATCGAACACTGGTACGGTGTTCCTGATGCGGCATTGCACGGCGGTCAGTCATTCCCCGCGGATATGAATTACTCCAATGAATTGCATCGGTTCAGATATGCCGGACGGCTGTGGCGCGAAGCCGACCCCGAGCGGCTGGATGAGGTTCTCAAAGGCATGGCCGAGGCGGGTGTCGCCTGGAACCCGACTCTGGTGATCTATGAAGCCTCGCGAGATCTGCAACGCGCCACGACATCGCCCTGGTTTGCCGATTATCTGCATCCTGGTTTGGAAAAATTCTTCCAGCCAGACAAGGATTCGCACGGATCCTTTTTCTGGGGCTGGACGCATACTGATGAAGTCTATTGGCGCGACAACTATCAGCGCTGGTTCAAGGCCCTTAAAAAATTCAGTGACTACGGCGGTCTGATCACCACCGGAGAAGATGGCGGCTACATCTACCAGGTATTCGGTTTTGGTTACCTTCGCGAGCTGCAAATGCAAGAAGAGGCAGGCTTCAGCCCGCTCGAAGTGATCACCCACGCGACCCATAATTCGGCTCGGGTGCTGGGTCAGGGCGATACGCTCGGTCAGGTTCGGGTTGGCTACACGGCTGATCTGGTAATCGTCAATGGCAATCCCCTGGTTGACCTGCGTGTGCTGATGCCTCGCAATATCCCGACTTTGACGGGCGATGAGGACAGCGGCGGCATCAGCTGGACGATCAAGGCCGGGCGACCCTACCATGCGCCGACTATGCTTGGGGCCGTCCGGGACCAGGTGGCCAGGGCACGCGCCAGCAACCCGATCAACTATCTGGTGCCGGTGGTCAACTAGCGAACCTCTGAACAAGTCATGACCGCTTGTCTTGATCGTCAAATACGCCCGCTCTGCGTTGCATGAACCGAGCCATAGCACCACTATGACTCAGCTCAAGCGCCTTGGTCGGACGCATTTCCCTTCTCAATCCAATCCGCTCAAGACTTGTTCAGAGACTGCTAGTCTGAACAGTCCGAGGTCTGATCAGCGATAGAACTCGTCGTGTTGATCAGGGTGCTCGCGGCGAACATAGGACTCAATGTCGTCCTGATAGAGGCCGTTGAGGCATTGATTCATGGCCAGAGTGGCCATTTCATCGGCGCTGACCTGGGTATTGCGAAAGCCGAGGACGTGGTTGATCAGCTGTTTGTGGACTCTCGCACCCTCCCTGTCATCGGCTTCGGTCAACAATCGTCGATGTCGGTCTGTCAGCGCAGCCTGCCCCAGCATCCGTTCAGCCTCGGCTTTGGTACTGTTGCGGATGTCTCTGCAATAGCCGTGAATGACGCGGTTCGGCAGGGCAGCATTGGGTTGGCGTGGCATCGAGGCCATCAGCCGGTCGTCCAGAATCAGTGCTTGTGGTCGTACGTCGAGCTGTTGAGGCACGGTTTGAGAAAAGTGGATCACTCCATCGGCATCCACCCAGCGATAGGTGGCCGCCTGTACTGGCGATACAGCCAGGCTGGAGAATCCCGTGATCACCAGCACCATAACACGCATCTGGCTGATGAGGGGGCGAGCAAACCGGCACGAGGCCAGCGTGGTGAACTTCCTGTTCATGGCAACTCCTTGCGTCAAATCCGTATGACAGATTCACCCTAACGTATCCGGTCGACGCTGACAATCGGACAATGTCGACGCGTGCAGGTATGGGCTTCTGAATGAGTATTTATTTAATGAATACATGAGTATATCTTCATATCTATGTTAATCTCGGTCCATCAATTGAAGAGATTGCCCCATGATTCAAACCTCTGCCGACGCGACAGTCGATTCAATACCCTCAGCGGCGGCGTTTGCAACCGCAGCGACCATGCTCTCGGTGCTTGGACATGAGGGCAGACTGCGCTTGCTGCTCTGCCTGCATCGGCATGGCCCCGAAGCGGTGCATACGCTGACTGATCGACTCAATCTGTCACAAAGCAATATCTCTCACCAGCTGAGAATTCTCAGGGATGCCCGGCTGGTGATTTCCCAACGGCAAGGACAGCAGGTCTTCTATTCACTGACCGATCAGCATGTGGTGCAATTGATTCAGGCCGCGCTGGAACATGCCGCTGAAGACCACCCGGCAAACACGCACAGAGAATCAACGTGAGTCATCAGCACGATCACGGCCATTCCCATGGGCACTCTCATGGAGAGCACGCCAATGAAACTCGATTGTTCTGGTGCATGCTGCTGATCGGCAGTTTCATGATCGTCGAGTTGATCGGTGGCCTGTTGTCCGGATCATTGGCATTGCTTGCTGATGCCGGACACATGCTCAGCGATTTCATCGCACTGATGTTGGCCTGGCTTGCCTTTCGCATTGCCCGCAAACCGGCTGACCACAAGCGCAGCTATGGCTATGAACGGTTCCAGGTTTTGGCAGCCTTCGTCAATGGCTTGTCACTGTTGTTCATCGCCCTGTGGATTGTCATCGAAGCGATGAGACGACTGATTGATCCGGTCGAGATACAGGCCACACCGATGCTGGTCGTCGCCATCATCGGGTTGCTGGTCAATATCGCCGCGTTTGTGATTCTGGAAGCAGGCCATTCAGACAACTTGAACATGCGCGGGGCTGCGGCGCATGTGCTTGCTGATCTGCTGGGGTCCGTTGCTGCCATTGTGGCTGCGTTGGTGATCCACTGGACCGGATGGATGGGAATCGATCCGATCTTGTCGCTGGTGGTGGCGGTCCTGATCAGTCGCTCAGGCTGGCAGATCACCAGACAGTCAGCACATATTCTGCTCGAAGGGACTCCAGGCGACGTGTCACTGAATGATGTGGGTCACCTCGTTGGGGCCCTGGATGGCGTTGCGGATGTCCATCATGTTCACGTCTGGGGATTGAATCAGGAGAAACGAATGGCCACGTTGCACGTGGTCGTGAGTTCCGGTGCCGATACCGATGCGATTCGCAGGCAGATCGAGACGCTATTGTTTGATCAGTTCTCAATCGGTCATACCACCATTCAACTGGAACGAGCGCACTGCGCAGATGGTTCGACATCTGAAATTCCCTGTTTGCGCACTCAAGGATGCGACGATGAGCACTCCCATGCCTGATTCAGGCAGCAGGCCAGTCTTTGTGTTAGTCCATGGCTTGTGGACGGGGGCCTGGTGCATGAAGCGCTGGGAGCGCGAACTGCACCGTCGAGGGCATGAGGTGAGGATATTTTCCTATCGGACCGTACGTCAATCGGCCAATGAGGCAGCAGCAAGACTGGCAGTACTGATCGTAGAGCTGAGTCATTCATCAAACAATGTTTACCCCGTCCTGATTGGTCATTCCATGGGGGGGCTGGTGGCCTTGAAGGCCTTGGCCGAACTGCCCGAATCAATCCACGGGGACCTGATCTTTCTGGGCACCCCGCTCAATGGCAGTCTGACCGCACATTCGCTGGCGGGTCTTCCTGGTGGTCAATGGTTGTTGGGCCACGCGGTGCAATGCCTGACCCGTGATGAGATTCCTGAACCGCCCTCCGAATGGCACTGCAGCATGATCGCAGGGACAAAGCGCGTTGGACTGGGGCTGTTGCTGGGTGGCGGAAGAGCGCCTGGCGATGGAACCGTTGCACTGGATGAAACCCATGCGTCGTATCTTCGACAGCGAGCCGAACTGCCCGTCAGTCACAGTTCAATGCTGTGGTCAGTGGACTGTGTGGAGACAGCTCTGAAGTTCGTCCAGTCACCGCAGACCCATAATGCGAGCCCTTGAGAGGTTCTTTTTTGCTGGATAGTGCGTCTGCTGCGCTGATTTCTACCCGGACTCTGAAACTGGATGGCATCAAGTCAAACAAAGTACCACAGAGCATTGATCGAAGATTGATCTGCAGCGGGGAACCGACGAGGCCAACGCGGGTCACAGTCTCATCAATACCGTCTGTACAGGGAGCAGTGCATGTCCGCTATCGGCCGTTTCTTTCTCGACAATCGTGGGTTCTTTCTGTTTCTGATCCTGATGTTTGCCTTCCGCAGTTCACTGGCAGACTGGAACCGTGTCCCAACCGGATCGATGTTGCCGACCATTCAGAAAGGCGATCATATCTTCGTGGACAAGCTGGCCTATGACCTGCGTGTTCCTTTCACCCATTATTCGATCATCCATCTGGACGATCCTCGCCGCGGCGATATCGTGGTGTTCGATTCGGCGGTATCGGACAAACGACTGGTCAAGCGCGTCATTGGCATCCCGGGGGATACGATTGCCATGCAGAGCAATCGAGTGATCCTCAATGGACGCCCCCTGGGCTATGAATTTCTGGCCAATCAGGAAGAAGGCCTGGAATGGATGGAACAACTCAATGCGGTCGATCATGTGATCCGAACTGCTCATGGAGACAAGCGCTATGGCAGCTTCGACGCCAGGGTCATTCCAGCCGATGCGTATTTCGTGATGGGTGACAATCGCGACAATAGCCATGATTCACGAATGATCGGGCTCATTCCACGCAACGAAATCGTCGGACGGACTGAATCGGTGATCGTGTCACTGAATCCGGAAGAATTCTGGATGCCGCGATCTGATCGTTTTTTCGAACCCCTCGACCCAATTCAAAGACCCTGACACGGGCCTCGAATCCTGTTTGGTTGCCGTCAGTCCTTGTCAATATTGTCTAGTGGAATCTCAACGGACTTGCTGCGAGAACTCAACACCCAGCGATCCAGTGGCGTGGTGCTCGCGCCTCGGGTGGAATAACTCAGCGTGTTGTAGAAGATGAAATAGCGGTCACCAACCGGCTCGGCCGTGGCCACCTGAAATTCTTCCCATTCATAGAAAGTCGTGGTCTGGGTGCCTGACAGCTTGATATCCCCACTGGCCCTGACGTCGACCTTGTCGAATTCGACTTCGCTGGACTCCGACTCATGATGACTCTTGTCTGCACTGACCACCAGCCGCTCCCAGTCGCCCACCTCATACTCGGGTTTTGAGAAGACGTCCTTGGCAATATCATCCAGATCATCATCGAAATCGACCTCTTCGGGCATGCGTACCAGGTGGAGTGCCTGCTGTCGTCCCGTCTGATAGGTCAACTTGCTGGTCACAGCGCGTGCCAGAAGTATCTGCCATTGGCCGAGTGAGTCACGCTTCATGACCTGATTGAAGGCAATGGCCGTCTCGATGATGCCAATCTGCTTGTCAATGCGCGCAGTTATTTCTGTCGATGCACCATCGCGCAGGTAGGCATTGGCCTGGTCTTTCCATGTAGAGGGATCAAGATTTTCAACATATTCCAGCAACTCTTCGACATGAGAGGCCTGTGCATCCTGGTTTAATGCCATTTGCTCAAGAGTCTCGTCGATCTTCCTCAGGTTGCGATCCATGCTGTGCAGCATGCTGTCGAGGTTCTGCATGTCATAGGGTGCACCTTGCTCGACGGTGCCGCGACTGTCTGGCAAATACGCGCGCTCGGCGATCATTCTCAACTCTGGATCGAGTGCTGCCGATTGCGTTTTGATGGTCTCGGTCTCTTCGATCCAGGCGGTCAAAGCCTCACTGGTCAGCGGGTCGGGTAGTGAAGGCAACGCAGTGGCTCTGACGAGTTGGTTGATTGAGGCCAGTCGCGCCTGTACGTCACCCAGCTCGGACAGCGTCTTTGCCGCTTCGCTGTTGCCAAAGGCGATCATCCGGTCCATCACGGCCATTTCTTCGGTGATCGCGGCCACCTCCGGATGGCTGGCAAAGGTATCGTAACGTGCCAGCATCTCGCGATTACGATCGGCAGAGGCCTGGTATTTCGCTGCTACCTCGGGAGCCTGGAAGGGCTTGACGCCAGCCTGATCAATGGTGTCAATCGCGCTTTTAATATCTCGCATCAACTTCTTCAGTCGAGCCACATCCTGGGAGATCATCTGCGGGGCCTTGCTCGCAGTTGCCGGTCGGGCAGGGGCAGATGTTGCAGGCGTGGCGGCTGATGTTGTCGTTTGTGCAGAAGCGGACGATGGTGTGCTGTCTCCGGACAATCTCGCAACCAATGCCTTGTAGCGTTCATCGGCCTCAATCCAGGATGGGTCACTCTGATTGGACGACCCATCCAGACGCTGGCGTGTCAGATTGAGTAATCTGAGGGTCCGATTGGCGGTGCTCCTGGAAACCGAACCCGTGCCGACCTGTTGTTCAAAACGCTCTATGTCTGCCATGGCGCCGTCGATATTGCTATCGGCAGGATCTGCCGCCAGCCCCTGCTGAGCCAACAGACTGCATGCCAATACTGTCACAATCTTGAAATAGTTCATGTCCCGGTCTCCCCAATGAATGAATCAATCAGGCCGTGATGGTAGCACCCCGAATCTGTCGATACGCAGGGACTACAGGGACTGCGGCAACATTCCTACAACAGGCTTACATCTGGCCGACATCAAGGAGATCGGATAGACTGTTTGTTGGTCCAGTCGTCCTGTTTCGTGTGGCGAAACATCGTTGCCAATTCATCAAGGATTTCCATCATGACATCACGTTTATTGCCATTTGGATTGAGCCTGCTCGGACTCTGTGTCTTCGGAGTACCCGGTCAGGCAATGGCTCAGACCACAAGGGTACTGATTGTTGGCGATAGCTGGGCGCAGCAGCAGTGGGATGGCGGCGTTCACAATGATGTGTTCGACAATAATGGGCTCGGGGGTATCGAGGCCGATGGTTCGGTCACTGCGATCAGTGGAACGACGGCTGCGGAGTGGGCAGATCCCGGTCAGCTGCAGGTGATCACTACAGCGCTGATTGATCAGCCGACTATCGACACGGTTCAGATCACCCTGGGTGGCAATGATTTTCTGGATGATTGGAACGCCGACATGACGGCCATGGAGGAAATGCTGCTTCAGGAACAAATCCGCTTTGACCTGGATACAATCATCGCCGCGGTGCTTGCTGTCCGTAGCGACATTGAAGTGATTCTCAGTTTCTACGACTACCCCAACTTCGTTGATACCCTGACATTCCCATCAAGTATTTTTTGCGGTCCTCTGTATGAGAACATGTTGGAGCCGACTGCGGAAGAATTGAATCTGGCCGCGCAACGCTTCGAAGCGATTTATGCCAGTCTTGCTACCACCAATCCGAGAGTTTTTCATGTCAGTCACTTCGGTTTGATGCAGTTCACCTATGGCTTTCCCGGACAGGGTGTTCAGCCAGGAGACATTCTGCCGCCGGGGGATGTCACCCGACCCAGCCCAACCGCTGCGATGCGCCTCAATGGAGGCTTTATACTGGATTGTTTTCATCTCAACACAGAGGGCTATGACGTGCTGATCCAGAATCTGGTTGATACATATTTTGCCGAGCGATTCGATCAGATTTTCGAATCAGGATTCGAATCGCTCTGAGTTGCATGGCACCCTCTGTTCATCCCTGATAGCACGAACAGGGAAGGTCGGGAGTCTGAACGGATGCCGCTCACTTCGCAGCTCGAAAAGGTCATTCGGATATCACCAAAAATCTGAATGCAAAGTGATTATTGCAGACTTCACTGGAACTTGATCCGGCTCAAGCAGATGTCTTCTCGGCCGGTTTGTCCTAGGCAGCCTCTGAACAAGTGTGATCGGTGCCCAGACTTGTTCAGAGGCTGCTAGAATCGTTGTCAATCCACGCCATGACACTGAGAGAGCCCATGACCGCAGCACCCAGCGCCTGGCTGAACGCACTGCCAAAAGTCGAACTGCATCTGCATCTGGAGGGTTCGCTGGAGCCAGAGCTGATGTTCACTCTGGCGAAGCGAAACGGCCTGTCATTACCCTATGATTCAGTTGAGGCACTGCGTTCAGCCTACCAGTTCGGCAGCCTTCAGGATTTTCTCGATCTGTATTATCAGGGCGCCGAGGTGCTCCGAACCGAGGCTGATTTTCATGATTTGACGATGGCCTATCTGCAGCGATGCCATGCTCAGAACGTCATGCATGTCGAACCGTTCTTCGACCCGCAAACACACACCGATCGCGGCATTGCATTTCCTGTCATCATCAATGGCATCTGCTCTGGGCTGACCGAAGGTTTTGAGCGGTATGGCATCAGTTCGCATCTGATCCTCTGCTTTTTGCGGCATCTGGATGAGGCCGTGGCCTTTGAGACGCTCGCGCAAGCCGAGCCGTATCTGGACCGCCTGGTGGCGGTTGGCCTTGACAGTTCGGAACATGGGCATCCGCCTGAAAAATTCAGCCGCGTGTTTGCCAAAGCCCGTGAGATGGGCTTGCGCACCGTGGCGCACGCTGGTGAAGAGGGGCCGCCTGAATATATCTGGACAGCCATCAAAGACTTGCAGGTTTCGCGGGTAGATCATGGCGTACAGGCGACCGAGGATGAGTCCTTGCTGGCCTATCTGGCCGAGACCCAAATCCCGTTGACCGTGTGCCCATTGTCCAATACACGCCTGTGCGTTTATGATCGGATGCAAGATCATCCGATTCTGAGGCTGCTTGATCAAGGGCTGTGCGTGACCGTCAACTCTGACGATCCGGCTTACTTTGGCGGCTACATGACGGAAAACTTCCAGGCCCTGGCTGACGCCCTGAAGATGACCGCAGAACAGGCCATTGCGCTGAGTGATCACGCCATCACCGCCAGTTTCGCCTGCGAACAGCGCAAGCATCAGATGCGCGAGCGACTGAATGCCGTGAGTTTGCCCACATCAACTTGAGGCGCTTGGCGCCTGACAACAAGGACAGAATATGAAACGAACGAATCAGTGTCTGATTGCTGCGCTGCTGGCGGCACCTGCCTGGGCCAGTGCCGATGCCCTGAGCGATGCGGTGGCCTCCATCAATCCTCAAGTCGTTGAATGGCGGCGTGACATCCACGCCAACCCCGAGTTGGGTAATCGTGAATTTCGGACCGCAGCACTGGTAGCCGAGCATCTTGCATCATTGGGTCTGGAGGTCAGCACAGGGATCGCCCATACCGGCGTGGTGGCAGTGCTGGAGGGCGGGCAGCCAGGTCCTACGGTTGCACTTCGCGCCGATATGGATGCCTTGCCAGTGACCGAACAAGTTGACTTGCCATTTGCCTCAACCGTCACGTCCGAATACAGAGGCCAGACCGTCGGTGTGATGCATGCCTGTGGTCATGACAATCACGTGGCCATACTGATGGGTGCTGCCGAACTGTTGACCGGCATGAAGGATCAGTTGGCCGGACGAGTTGTGTTCATTTTTCAGCCGGCCGAAGAAGGGCCGCCCGATGGTGAAGATGGCGGCGCTGGAATGATGCTCAGCGAAGGTCTCTTCGACAGGCATGACCCGGATGTTATCTTCGGGCTGCATGTGGGTTCAGCGTTGAATGTGGGCCATGCAGGCTACCGCTCTGGACCGATGATGGCCAGCGCCGATACCTTTCGGATTGATGTGACTGGCAAGCAGACCCATGCCTCCAGACCCTGGAATGGGGTCGACCCCATTGTCACCGCCTCACAGATTGTGATGGGGCTTCAGACCATCGCGTCCAGACAGGTGGATGTCACGCTGGCACCTTCGGTGATCTCAATCGGATCGATCTCCGGCGGGATTCGCCACAACATCATTCCCGATGCAGTCGAGATGTGGGGCACCATTCGAGCATTCGACGAGGACATGCGGGCGCAGATTCACACCGCAATCGACCGATCCGTGACCCTGATTGCCGAAGCGGCCGGGGCCAGGGCCCAGTTCGAGATTACCTACGGTATTCCAGTCACAGTCAACGATCCAATGTTGACCGAGCAGATGCTGCCCACGCTGCGGGCTGTTCTGGGTGCTGACAAAGTCCACGAGGTGCCGCTGATTACCGGTGCCGAAGATTTTTCCTATTTTGCCCAGCAAGTACCCGGATTCTATTTCTTTCTCGGCGGCACACCGGTGGGGCAGGATGCCGCAAAAGCGCCGTCGAATCATTCACCACTGTTTTTTGCTGATGAATCGGTTCTGCCGCTCGGGGTTGAGCTGATGACCCGCTTGACGCTTGACTATCTGGCCTCAGAGAATGGGTGATCAGAAACGCCGGCGCATCGAAATGAACCGGGCGGCCACTGCTGGGGTGATTGTGATGGTGGCTCTGGGCGTTCTGATGGCCGGGGTCAACATCGGTACCGTGGTGCCGCTGATATGGGGTCTGTTTTTCATGTCCTTTGCCCTGTTGTTCGTAGTCCGCATACCGGTCAATCCGCCAGCCGATACCGGGAAATATTGACGGCTTTGATGAACAAGCTGGGTCGCCTCGCGCTGTGCGGTTGCTGTGCATTGCAGATCGTTGCCTGCTCAAGCAATTATCAGTACACACGCCCCGATCTGCCGCTGGCCGAGCTGCCCAACAGCATTCTGCTGGCCGTCGACTACCTGGCCATTCGGGATGATCTGGGTCGACGCTGGGATTTTGACGAAAACGCGCATCAGGCTGCCTTGAGTCAGGCTGACAGAGGTCTGGTCGCTGCCATCGAGTCGCATGGGTTTAGCGTCTCCAATCAGACCCTGATCAGCAGCGGCCTGTGGCTGGACCCGCGTTTGGAGGTGGACCATTATCTCGATGGTCGTCAACAACCCGATCCGATCCATCCCCCGTTTCTGATCGCCAGTGAGGGTTTGTCAGAGGTCAGTATCGAAGCACTGGCAGATCTCTACCCGCTGCTGGCCAGACAGCTGGCCGGTATCGAGGTGGACGCCGACCGGCTTCGCGAGTTCAATTTGTTCAACTACCGACAACAAGCGGCCGAAGTCAATCCGCTGGGCGATCATTTGTTGCTGGTTGTGCAATACCACGACCCATCCACCTCCTTGATGAAACAGTTGGGCCTGTTGTTGATTGGAGTCGGCGCCAGCGAGGCTAGCGATTATGGCTATGCGTCATTCGATCTGGAGCAGCAGGACCGAGCAAAGAGCTTTGCCTATCTGATTGATACCCGAAGCGGTCAACTGCTGTGGAAAAATACCACTCCCGGGATCGATTTGTCTGAGTCTGGCATTACTCGCCTGTTTGACGGATTTCCTGAACAACCCTGACGCATCTGCCGCTGGCGGGTTCTCAAACGATCGACAACGGCGACACGGCCAACTGCCCCAACGCCGATCAGCGTAACTTCGAGCGGCCTGGACTGCGACATCGGCGCAATAGAGGCCGGGTCTACAGTCGAGGACAATCTGTTCGAGGATATCTTCTGACCGATAGACTGACCGTTATTGATTGGTCTGACGGCATGCCGTTTTTCATAGCCCAAGCGCGTGCGGTGTCAAAGGGTTTCGGTCAGCCACTTCAGAAGCGTGTCCCGGACCTCGGAGTGGTGCAGGATTTGCAGGTGACCACAGTCATAAACCAGATGTTGTCGTGCCTCCGGAATATCGAGTGATCCATTGCCCAGTCCGCTTGAGACTGTCACCAGTCCGTCGCTGCGTGCACTCTTCAAGGGGCCGGATTCAGAGCGAGTCGCTGCTAGGATATAGCAAGCCATGTCTTTGGGTAGAGGCTGCAGGTGACGAGAATCGTCATCATCAGTCAGTCCATGCCTCAGATCAGTAATGCCGGCACTGCGCACCGCGCCCAGGCGTTTGAACGGCGCACTCCAGCGATTGGTCCCCAGCAACAGTTGCAGACCCTCGCCTGCCTTTTCCAGTGGTACACCGGCATGGGGCGACCCCAGACAGATGAGTCGATTCACCGAACGTCGCCAGAGGGCGTCCTCGCGATCAGTCTGATCACAGGCACTGCGAATCACCAGGCCGCCCATGCTGTGGCCCATCAACACCAGTTGATCCAGTGGGACCGGCCATTCGGCCACGCATTGTTCAATCAGCTGGCTCAGTAGCGCACCGTTGGTGTTGATCGGACGACCGCTGTTGTAACGCACGGATCGGATGCTGTATCCCAGTTCATCAGCAACCGCAGCAGCATGCGAATGGCCATTCTCATCACACCAGTTCTGATCGGACAGACACAGGCCATGCACCTGGATCAGCAATTTGTTTTGTGGGCCGGCAGGATGGCTGCCCTCGCAGGGGTGATCCGCTGGGCTGATCGACATGGGCAAGGCCAGCGGACTTTGTTCTTCAGCCAGTCGATCGCCGATGATACCGTTGAGAATGGCCAGTGTTGCCAGTCGCTGTCGGGTGTGCGCAGTGTGCTCATCGATCTCGCGCCATTCGCTGGCGGGCGAGGCGAGTTGCCCGGCGAGGTGATCGTTGAGGCGATGGATGCTTTCATAGATAATCGAGGTCGCCGCCGTCACACCGCTGGCCTCGGCCAGTCCAGACAGGACAGGTAGTTCGAGCACTGTCTGATGGATGGATTGCACTAGTCGGGTGATGCCGCCGGTTGCCTGGCTGGCCAATAGGGCAGTGGCTTTCAGTTCTGCTGCGGTGATCGCAGGTCCGGACTCTGTCCGTGGCTTCGGGTCTGGACCATCCTGCGTGTTAGATAAGCTCATGGCTCAAGCGTGGCACATCAGACATGCGGCTGCCACTTTTCTTCCTGCGCTGGATGCTTGATCGAGCCCTGATTGGTCAGTATAAGGAGGGATGTCATCGAACGGCGTTTCTTCACAAGGTACCTCGCTCAAAGGTCAGTCGATCAGTGTGCTCGGCAGCGGCTGGCTGGGTGCGCCGCTGGCCGATGTCTTGTCCGGGTTTGGTGCCATTGTTCGGGTTGCCAGTCGCAGCAAAGACCGACTCGAGGGCCTGGCCGAACGCGGTCACATGCCGTATCAAGTGGATTTGCCGGAGTATCCCGATGAGTTGGATGACTTTCTCCGTGCATCGACTCTGATCATCAATATCACCCTGAAAGACCCTGACGGCTATCGTCCTCTGATCGCCGCGATTGAACACAGCATGATCCGACAGCTGTTGTTCATCTCGTCCACTTCGGTCTATCCAATGCTGAACCGCACTGTGTCTGAAAGCGATGCCCTTGCGGTCGACCAACATCCTCTGCGACAGATCGAACAGAGTCTCAGTGAGATCTCAGGTGTCTCGACGACCATTCTGCGATTTTCCGGTCTCATAGGCGGTGACCGCCAACCGGGTCGCTTCTTTGCCAGCGACCGAATCGTGAGCAATCCCGATACTCCGGTCAACCTCATTCATCGACAGGATTGTCTGGGACTGATTACGTCGATCGTGTCACAGGGAGTGTGGGGCGATGTCTTCGAGGGTTGCGCTCCCAGCCATCCGACCAAGCGTGCGTTCTATAGCCATGCTGCCCGTCAGATTGGTCTGGATCCTCCGCGCTTTGCCGAAGGATCGGCGAACGATCCGTTCAAGCGGATCGACGGATCGGCGATCTGTGAACGGACCGGTTACCGCTTTATCTATCCGGACCTGATGCGCATTGATCTGGCGGCCGAGCTGTGAGGCAGTCCGCAGTATTTCGAGTCCGCTATGAGCTGGCCCAGGGAGCCTCTGAACAAGTCGTGATCGACTGTCTTGAGCGTGAAATACGCCCGCTCGGCGTTGCATGAGCTAAGGCGCCTCTGAACAAGTCATGACCGCTTGTCTTGAGCGCCAAACAAGCCCCCCTCTGCGTTGCATGAACCGAGCCATAGCACCACTATGACTCGGTTCATGCGCCTTGATCGGACGTATTTGCCATCTCAATCCAATCC
>QIKT01000072.1 GCA_003233095.1 Oceanospirillales bacterium
GCGCGGAATAGAAGTCAATCATGGCGTTCTCCAATAACGTGGGCTGGGTCGATCAGGCTCTGAAACTGGGCCGCTGATTGATGCGGTCATACCAAGTGAGAATCGACGGGTAGCGATCATCCAGACGAATCTGATTGACCTTGTTGAAGTCGATGATGCACAGCGTGGTGATATCGACGATGGTGAAACGGCCAGCGACCACATGCGAACGCGTGCACAGTCGTTCTTCGAGTTGATCGAGAAAATCCAGGGTCAGTTGCCGGCAGACTTTGCCCCACTCCGGAACCGTCTGCATTCGGTCGCTGAAGTAACCACTGGAATGCTGGAAACACATACCGGTCGGACGCATGAAGAAATCATCGACCCAACGATGCCACATTTCGATGCGCGCCTTTTCCAATGGATCATGACCCAACAGGTTCGGTTCAGGCTCCAATGCTTCAAGATACTGACAGATAGCCGTCGTCTCACCAATGCAGGTGCCGTCATCAAGCTCCAGGACCGGCACCTTGGCAAACGGATGTTTGAGGCGATAGGCGTCGGTCAGATTGTCACCCGCTTGCAAATCCATCTCGATCCGCTCGGCCTCGATGCCTTTCTCTGCCATCACAATGCGAACCCGTCGCGGGTTGGGGGCAACAGTCACGTCATACAACTTCATGGATCACTCCTTGTTGATTGGGCCGGCTCACTGCAACTACACATCACGAAGGAACCGTGACCCTGATCGGGCCCGGCTGCCCATCACGAACCTCGAAACGTGCCAGCTCGACTCGCTCAGGTGCCACCGACTGACTGGCATCGACCGATATCATTCGGGTTTGCCAGCGCTGCCGATTGATGTCACAGATCAGGTAGCCACGGTCACGACTCTCGAAAAACTGGACATGCGGATTATACAACGACACCATGCGGCTGAACCATTCGTGGTCAGGTCCGGGAGAGGTCAGCCCAGCAGTCACAAACTCACTGCCAACAGGCGCTGAGGTCAGATCATAGGAATCGGATGGAATCTGATTGGCCCAGAAAGAGTGGATATCTCCGGTCAGCACGACCGGATTGCGGACCTTGAGATCGCCCAGCTGTCTGACCAGACGATCGCGGGCTTCGGGGTAGCCATTCCAGTCATCACTCCACCAGGATTCCTGACCGTCCAACTGCTGACGAAAGGGGGCAAACAACTGTTGCTGAACCAGCACATTCCATTGGCAATCGGACTGCTTCAAAGACTGCTGCAGCCAGTCTTCCTGCTCCAAGCCAAGCATGCTGCGGCCCGGTTCAAGGCGTTCGGTGCAATCAGGCAACAGGGGGCGTCCGGGCTTCTTGCCCAGAGTCAAACAAGCTTGTGGATCGCGATACTGACGGTTGTCGAGTAAATTCAGGCTCAGCAAGTCGCCGATTCGCGTTCGCCGATACAACTGCATCTGCCCGTTGCCCGGTTCATTGTTCAGGCGCAACGGCATATGTTCGTAGCAGGCCTGATAGGCGGCCGCCCGGCGGCGCGCGAAGGCTTCAGCCGACCAGCCGTCCTGATTGGACAGGTTGGCATAATCATTGTCCACTTCATGATCATCCCAGATCGTCATCCAGATGTGCTGCTGATGAGCCTGCTGCAGATCCACATCTGACCGATACAGCGCATAGTGATTGCGGTATTCTTTCAGCGTGATCGGCTCACTGTGCGGCTGCTGCCTGACGATCTGCGATTCATTCGTTTCGCGACTTTCGTAGATGTAGTCACCCAGATGCAGGATCAGATCCGGATTGTCGGCCAACATATAACGATAGGCACCATAATAGCCACGCTGATAGTGCTGACACGAGGTCACGGCGAGTCGGAACGAACTGGGGTTTTCAGGCAGCGTCTTGCCACGTCCAATCGGGCTGTCGTACCCCGACACTGAAAATTGATAGTAGTAAGCCTGGCCTGCTGCCAGATTACTGAGTTCGATATGGGCACTGTGGGCCCACTCCGGGGTAGTCATCACTTCGCCTTCGAGAACGGGCTCAGACAGATCGGGCTGCTGTGAGACGCGCCATGATAGTGGCACCAGACGATTGACCATGCCACCACCGCCCAGTGGGTCCAGTGCCAGTCGGGTCCAGATCACAAACCCATCAGTCGCAGGTTCGCCACTGGCCACGCCAAGGGTGAAGGGCGAATGTGGCATCGGCGGTGCTGGTGGCGGTGTCACTACACCACTGCGCGACGGCCTGCTTGAGCCGCCTGCGCAACCGCTCAGTGACAGAATGACCGAAGACCCGAGCGTATAAGTAGCGCACAAACCGCCCAGACCTGCTTTGAGTAATTGGCGACGTTTGATATCAGTCATGAAGATTCTCCATTCATCTCCATTGCATGGGTGGATGCAGGTTCAGCGGTGGTCGGTCCCGAATTTATCCGCGACACCAGTGGCACCTGACAAATATCCAGCACCGCCGGTGGGGTGGCGACAAAGAATTCATCGGTCCGATGTCGTCGCTGCTCCAGCCCGGTTGCAAATTCATCCGAATCGGTCCGGGTTACCTCGACCATCTGTTGTTCTGATTGCGGCAGTGCCGACATGATTCGTATTTGCCGAATGATCGTCTGATCGGATGATTCGGCAATCATTCCGGCGCTGCTCACCGGACCTCGTCGGATCTGTTGAACCACGTCCATGCCGTGTATCACCCGGCCGAAAATGCTCAGATTGCGATCCAGATAGCGGGGTGCCTGTCCGATCACGATATAGAAATCGGCATGTCCGCTGCCCGGCGCATTCCCCCGCGCCATGGCCACCACACCTGGACAGTGCAATAGCCAAGCGGTGTTTTCTTGAGCTGACTGGCCCACAGCAAAGCCATGCTGGAATGCCGTTGACTCGGCAAACGGGTCTGGTGACTGGACTGGTGTCAATCGCTCAAGGCCCTTGAGCGATCTGACAAACTCAGCTGGCAAGGCCGGAGCCACCGGATCGGCATCACTCATATCGCTACCATCTCCGGCCTGAGCGACAAATCCCTCGATGACTCGATAAAAGCCAAGACCATCATAAAAACCCTCATTGGCCAGGCGTGCAAACTGAGCCATATGCTCTGGGGCAAACACATCATTCAACTCAATGATCACCTGGCCCTCGTCCAGAGCCATCACCGCCAACTTGTCCGCTTCGACCGTCCTCCACTCACTGGCAAAGGCAGGAATCAGAGCGATCCAGATCAACAGCAGACTGCTGGTGAGCTTACCGGCAGGCGTGAGTGAATTGAAGTATCGAGAGAGGCAATGAGACATGTTCGATCAGACGTGGGTTTCAGCAAGGCACATTGTAGCAGAACCACCCTGATTGAATCTGTGCGAGCAGTCTCTGCATGTGTCCAGACGTGATCCCAAACCAGCCCAATTCAATCGATCTACGATGAGGCGGTACCAGGGAGCCTCTGAACAAGTCGCGATCGGCTGTCTTGAGCGTGAAATACGCCCGCTCGGCGTTGCATGAACCGAGCCATAGCACCACGATGACTCAGCTCAGCGCCTTGATCGGACGCATTTCCCTTCTCAATCCAACTCGCTTAAGACTTGTTCCGAGGCTCCCAAGGCTTGCAATCGGTGGTCAATCAACGACAATAATCCGGCGTTCCCACTGAGACCCCCCGCGAGCGGATGAGCAGTAAATACCAGGCAGAAGATATCGAGGTCCTCTCCGGGCTGGAGCCAGTTCAGCGCCGACCCGGCATGTACACCGACACCACCCGGCCCAACCATCTGGTTCAGGAGGTCATTGACAACTCGGTCGATGAAGCCCTTGCCGGCCACGCCAGCAAAATGAGCGTGACGCTGCATGAGGACGGCTCGATCGAAGTCGAAGATGACGGACGCGGCATGCCGGTGGACATTCATCCCGAAGAAAAAGTCCCCGGAGTCGAACTGATCCTGACCCGACTGCATGCCGGCGGCAAGTTTTCGGGCAAGAACTACCAGTTTTCTGGTGGCTTGCATGGCGTCGGCGTCTCGGTCGTCAATGCCTTGTCCAGCCAGCTCGAGATCTGGATCAAGCGTGATGGCTTCGAACACTATTCAGCCTATGCTCATGGCGAGATGACTGCGCCACTCACAGATATTCAGAGCGTCGGACAGCGCAATACCGGAACCCGCATCCGATTTTGGCCAGAACCGAAATATTTCGACAGCCCCATCATTTCAATCCGCAAACTCAAGCATGTGCTGCGTGCCAAGGCCGTCCTCTGCGCTGGCCTGCACGTCACACTGAACGAAGCTAAAAATGGCGAGAAAACGATCTGGCATTACGAGGATGGACTGCATGACTATCTGTCCGAAGCACTGACCGGGCTCGACACATTGCCCGCAGAGCTGTGGGTTTCCAAACGCCATGACGAACACGAGGCCATTGACTGGGCTCTGGCATGGCTGCCTGAGGGCGAACTGGTTCAGGAAGGCTATGTCAATCTGATTCCGACCGCGCAAGGCGGCACTCACGTCAACGGCCTGCGCACTGGCCTGACCGAAGCTCTCAGGCAATTCTGCGACATCCACAACCTGCTGCCTCGCGGCGTCAAGCTGGTGCCCGAAGATGTCTGGGACCGCTTGTGCTATGTGCTCTCGCTGAAGATTGAAGACCCGCAGTTCTCCGGTCAGACCAAGGAGAGACTGTCGACGCGTGAGGCAGCTGTATTCGTCTCCAACACGATCAAGGATGAGTTCAGCTTGTGGCTCAACCGTCACCTCGAGGCGGGCGAAGCGATTGCAACGCTGGCGATAAGCAATGCTCAGAAGCGACTGCGAGCGTCGAAGAAGGTGGTTCGCAAGAAGATCACCAGCGGTCCGGCTCTGCCTGGCAAACTGGCCGATTGCTCGTCACAGGATCTTGATCGAACCGAGCTGTTTCTGGTCGAGGGTGACTCGGCGGGTGGATCGGCCAAGCAGGCTCGCAATCGAGAATTTCAGGCCATTTTGCCGTTGCGGGGCAAGATTCTCAATTCCTGGGAAGTCGACTCATCGACGGTGCTGTCGTCACAGGAAATCCACGATCTGGCGATTGCTCTGGGCGTCGACCCTGGCGAGCCGGACATCAGCGGACTCCGCTATGGCAAGGTCATCATCCTGGCGGACGCCGACTCCGATGGTCTGCACATCGCCACACTGCTGTGCGCACTGTTTTTGAGGCACTTCGAGCCGCTGGTGACAGAGGGTCACGTGTTTGTCGCCATGCCGCCTCTGTTTCGTGTCGATGTCGGCAAAACCATCTTTTATGCGCTGGACATCGAGGAGCGAGACCACTTTCTGGACAAGGTCGAACGCGAGAAGCTCAAGGGCAAAATCTCGGTGACCCGATTCAAGGGTCTCGGTGAAATGAACCCTCTGCAGCTGCGCGAGAGCACCGTCGATCCGGATACCCGACGGCTGATGCAACTGACCATTCAGAGCGGCGATGAGACCCGCGAACTGCTGGACAAATTGCTCTCCAAGAAACGTGCCGGGGATCGTAAATCCTGGCTGGAATCCAAAGGCGATTTGGCTGAAACCTGAGCCATCGATCGAGCCATCATGAACACTCTCCAGGCGAACCATGACTGATCTGTTCAAACACAACGATTCATTCGATACCATTGCATTGAAGGACTACGCCGAGAAGGCCTATCTGGACTACTCGATGTACGTCATTCTCGACCGCGCTCTGCCGAGCATTGCAGATGGCCTCAAGCCGGTTCAGCGCCGCATCATCTACGCGATGTCCGAACTGGGACTGTCAGCTGCCAGCAAGCACAAGAAATCGGCGCGGACGATTGGTGATGTGATTGGCAAGTTCCACCCGCACGGTGACTCTGCCTGTTACGAGGCCATGGTACTGATGGCTCAGCCGTTCTCGTATCGATATCCACTGGTGGATGGCCAGGGAAACTTCGGCTCAATCGACAACCCGAAGTCATTCGCTGCCATGCGCTATACCGAATCGCGCCTGTCAGCCTACGCCAAGGTGCTGCTGCAGGAGTTGGGCCAAGGCACAGTCGACTGGCAACCCAATTTTGACGGCACCATGGACGAACCCATGCTGCTACCAGCACGTCTGCCCAATCTACTGCTCAACGGCGCCACCGGCATCGCGGTCGGCATGGCAACCGACATTCCACCGCACAATATGAAGGAAATCGCTGCGGCCTGCATGCGCCTGATTGGCTCGCCCAACGCAACGGTCGAGGAGCTGTGTGAACACATCAAGGGGCCAGACTTTCCAAACGGCGCCGAGATCATTACCCCACCTGAGGAAATCCGCCAGATTTACACCACCGGTAATGGCGGCATCCGGATGCGCGCGGTGTGGCACAAGGAAGACGGCAACATCGTTATCACCGCCTTGCCCCACCAGGCATCTCCGGGCAAAGTGATGGAACAGATTGCCGGCCAGATGCGGTCCAGGAAACTGCCCATGCTCGAGGACATGCGGGATGAGGCCGATCACGAAAACCTGACCCGTCTAGTGCTGATTCCACGCTCCAACCGGGTCGATCTGCACGGCCTGATGAGCCATCTGTTCGCCACCACGGATCTGGAGAAGAGCATCCGGGTCAACATGAACATGATCGGTATCAATGGCAAGCCACAGGTTAAGAATCTGGCAGAGATCCTCAGAGAATGGCTATCGTTTCGAACCACGACAGTCACTCGCCGTCTGCAATACCGACTGGACAAAGTTCTGGCACGATTGCATATCCTCGAAGGCCTGCTGGTTGCGTATCTGAATATCGATGAAGTCATCCACATCATCCGTACCGAAGATCAGCCCAAGCCCGTGTTGATGGCTCGGTTCGAGATTTCGGACCTTCAAGCCGAATCAATCCTCGAGTTGAAGCTGCGTCACCTTGCCAAACTTGAAGAATTCAAACTTCGCGGCGAGCAAGACGAGCTGAACCAGGAACGAGCGCATCTGGAGTCCATTCTGGCCTCGCCACGCAAACTCAAGAAACTGATTGCCGACGAGATTGCAGCCGACGTCAAACAACATGGCGATGAACGTCGCTCGATCATTGTCTGCCGCGAGCCGGCTCGTGCCATTGATGAATCAGACCTGGTGCCCTCGGAGCCTGTGACCGTGATTCTGTCCAGGCAAGGCTGGGTGCGCGCCGCCAAAGGCCATGACATTGATGCAGCGAGGATGAGCTACAAGAGCGGCGATGCCTATCAGGCTCATGCTGCCGGTCGCAGCAGTCAGCATGCGGTCTTTCTCGATTCCACAGGACGCAGTTACAGCCTGGTTGCTCACAGTTTGCCGTCGGCGCGTGGTCAGGGAGAACCGTTGACTGGCCGTTTCAATCCGCCTGCTGGCGCCGGTTTCAGAGCCGTGATTCTCGGCAAGCCAGCCGAACGGGTTCTGCTCGCCTCCAACCATGGTTATGGATTCTATACTCGCCTGGACAATCTGTTTGCCGCCAAGAAGGCCGGCAAGGTGTCACTGACTCTACCCAAAGGCTCGGAGGTGATGAATCCGGTGCCGGTTAACAACCCGGACACCGATCTGCTGGTGGCGGTGACCAGTGCAGGCTATCTGTTGGTATTCCCGGTCAGTGAACTGCCTGAAATGGCAAAAGGGAAAGGCAACAAGATCATCAATATCCCACCCAAGTCACTCAAGGCCGGAGACGAAACGCTGGCTGACCTGGCGGTAGTGGGCCCGGATGATGCCCTGCTGGTGCATGCAGGCAAGCGTCATCATCGACTGAAGTTCCGCGACCTTGAGCCGTATCAGGGCGAACGAGCCAAGCGGGGCCGAAAGCTGCCGCGAGGCTTTCAGAACGTTGACGCTCTGGAAGTCGAACACAAAACCGATCCAGTTGAGCTCTGAGTCAAGCGTTCAGCCCTCAGACAGCTGCTCGGCAATATAAGCGTCAATCATCTGATCAAGAAGTGCCAACGGCAGCGAGCCGTTGGCCAGAACCGCATCGTGGAAAGTGCGGCGATCGAACCGCTCACCCAGTGCCTCTTCGGCCTTCGCTCGCAGCTCACGAATCCGGATCTCGCCGAGCTTATAGGACAGCGCCTGACCGGGCCATCCGATGTATCGATCGATTTCGGTCCGCACATTGTGCGTTGACAGGGCCGTGTTCGATTCCATCAACGCGATGGCTTCTTCGCGGCTCATGCCCATCGCATGCATGCCGGTATCGACCACCAGACGCATCGCCCGCCACATCTCATAGGTCAGTCGACCGAAGTCACTGTAGGGGTCTTTGTAGAATCCCACTTCCTTGCCCAGCCGCTCTGAATACAGCCCCCAACCCTCACCGAAGGCCGAGATATAGTAATGCTTGCGAAACTCGGGCAACCCTTCCAGCTCCGCCGCCAGTGCGGTTTGAAAATGATGACCTGGCACCGCTTCGTGAAAGGTCAGTGCTTCGAGGTTATACAGGGGTCGCTTGTCCAGCGCATGGGTGTTGACCCAGTATTGACCGGGTCGCTCACTATCCAAAGGAGCTCCGACGTAGCGGCCGATCGTGTAATTGGGCGCAATAGATTCAGGCACTGGATTGACCGTATAGGGCTGTCGTGGGTATCGAGTAAACAGCATAGGCAGCTTGCCATCCATCTGCTTGGACAGGTAGCTGGCCTGCTTGAGCAATTCTTCAGCACTGGTGGCATAGAACTGCGGATCGGTGCGCAGAAACTGAAGAAACTCGGCAAAAGTTCCTTCGAAGTCGACCTGCTTAATGATCGCTTCCATCTCGCTGCGAATCCGGGAGACTTCATCACGCCCGATCTGATGAATCTGTTCGGCCGTCAGTTCAAGCGTCGTGTATTGTTGAATTTGCGAGGTATAAAAAGCCTTGCCATCCGGAAAATCGATCGCCGCAATACTCGTTTTCGACGCCGGCAAGTACTCCTCTCTGAAAAAGACCTCATACGCCTTGAATGACGGCATCAACTGTTCGGCAATGACAGCTCGTGCTTCATTTTTCAAGCTCTGCCGAGTCGCCGAATCGATCGAATCAGGCATCGATTCAAACGGTTTAAAGAACAGGCTGTCTTCTGCCTTGACGTTGATCAGTGCCGCGATAGCGTCCGGATAGTGGCCAATGATCACTGTCGGCTGGGTCCGGCCTTCGGCAATCCCAAGTCGCATCAGCGCCATGTTCTGATCCATATAGCCAGGTGCTGCCTTCAGACGCGACAGGTAATTGCGATAATCCTGCGGATTCTGAAACGGCATGGTACGTGCCAGCGCCACAATGGCATGATGGAACGATGACTCGGAATTAAGCGGTACTTGCCAGGTCTTGAAGCGACACGAGGTGAGTGTTTCGTTCACTTCGTTGAGAAAGATCTGACGATTGATCTGGTCGACCTGACTCAGGGCAGAAGGGTCGACGGATGTCGCTTGAGCCGCAAACTCCTGATGCCGCTGGCAGTCAGCCGCAATGGCCTCAACGCTGCGATCAGCCAATCGTGCTGATGCCCCATCCACTCCGAACTGCTCGCCCCAGGCGGGTGACTGAGTCAACCGATCCTGCCATTCAGCATCAAACACCGCATGCAATCTCGAGCTGGCATCGGCCAATACCGTTGTGGATGACAGGGCCGCCAGTAAGGCGATTAGACGAACACTCGGATGCACACGCATGATTCTTTCCTCGATTGGGACCGCTGATCGTCCTATGCGATCAGCGCCATCCATCATAGGCGATCACGATTCAGTTGCAACGATCAGTCCGATCCCGCTTGTTCGGACTGACTGAGAATCTGTGCGCTGATCTGATCCGGAGTCAGATAACTGTTGATCATCTGGCCAGATTCGAAAATGATCGCCGGCGTGGCATTGAGCCGCAGGGACGCGGCCAGACCAGCCTGATCAACGATGTTGTTGTCACAGGTCTTCGGTGACCCCGCCTGGCCATTCATCGCGTCGGTGAGGGCCTGTTCGGGATTGTCCGCGCACGCTGCCCAGACGGCCTTGTCCCATGAGGCGGACGGGTTACCCGAACGTGGAAGCATCAGGTATTGAACACTGATGCCACGGGAGTTGAGCTGATCCACTTCAGTATGCAGTCGCCTGCAGTAGGTGCAATCGATGTCGGTCACCACGGTGATTCGATCCGTTTCCTTGTCGGCCGGGAATTCGAACAATCCATCAGGCATCGAGCGGGACAACAACTGCTGACGCAATCCATTCTGGCTTTTCTCAGTGAGATTCTGCCCTGTAGTCAGGTCAATCATCTGGCCGATCATAGCCGTCTTACCATCCCGACTCAGATAGACGATCTGATCTCCTGCCAGGTGCAATTCGATCAGCGCGTCGATCCGGCTCGTGTGCTGAGACTGTACATCGAGACCCGGTTGGCGTTCGAGCAACCAGCGCAACTGCGCTGAGGTCTCATCGCTGCGCTCTTGGGCATCGAGTGCAGGAACAAGCAGATAAAACAGGATCAGCGAGGTCGCGGCCAACTGGACAATTCTGGATGGGGTATCGATCATGTCTGACTCCGGTGGTGGGTACAGAAGCCATTCGATCAGAGACGCCTCATCATGACCATGAGAAAGGCCTGACAGGTTCTGATAAATCCTGATAGATCGCGATCAACTCTCTGAATAAAAAGAAATTATCCAGTGCTAACCAACGGCTTGTCGAGTTTGAAAGAACAGCGGGCCAAGTTGCTGGCGACCCGCGTCAGGGTGTCCGTGATTGCCTCAGGCTGCCAATCATGTCGCTGAATGGCGACCTGCCAGTCTTCTATCAACTTGATTGCACAGGCCAGACCCAGCTCGCTGGCCAGTTGACCCGAGCGTTGAACACTGGTCATGGCCGCATCGGTCAGCCCTTGCTGGTACTGCATCTGACTGAGTATCAGTCCCGCCAGCACTTCGTTACCGGCACTGGATTGCTCGCGTGCCATGGACAGGGCATCGGTTGCAGCTTGCTGCGCCAGCGACAGCTGATCCAACTGTTGATAAGAATGTGCAATTTCGATCATCAACTCGATGTTGTCCGAATCAACAGCCTGCCAGTCCAGCAAGCCAGCGAGAGCCGAGGCCTCATCGCCCTGCTGGCGGTGCAGCATCACCGACTGGATGCGTTGGAATTGTGATGTCAAGGCAATGGGGGAACTGACCACCGTCTCGCCAGGGCTGGTGCTGGGTGGACGTGGCACCTCCAGCAGAAACCTGGGCAGCGTTGTGGCGATGATAAGTACCAGCAGGGCTGCGGTTGGGAGCCAGGCAAGCCGCCAGGTGCTGACGGTCTCAGGCAGCGAGGGCTCGATCGCTGATGATGAATCGGTTTGATGTTGTACTTCCCAGACCCACTGATAGCCTTGTGCCGGGTGAGTCATCAGGCAGTCCGGATCACCGACTGATTGCCTCAAGTTTCTGATGATCTGATGCAAGGCCTGATCATCCATCTTCGAATGCCCCCAGATGGCCTCGATCAGCTCGTCCTTGCGCCTGAGATTGAGTGGCTGTTCGAGCAGGCAGTTGAGCAATCGAGCGGTCTTCGGCCGCAGACGAATCGATTGCCCGTCATGGCTCAACAAGCGGGTGGTTGGGTCAAAGGATCTTGAATTGAAGTGAATCTGCATCGATCTCACACCTCACTGTACCTGCTGCTTAGTGGGCGAAAGACACGATTAGTTCCGGGTCAGATCAGGCTGATGCCTGCTCAGTGGCGTTGTTGCTCAAAGGCTGTGGATAAGGATGCAGCTGATCCAGCGGAATCGACAGGCCATGATCCATCACCACCCGTGCATGCGAACGTGTCAGTTCTCGCGGCTCCTTGACGCCACAAGAGTGGGCGATGGCGCCTACTTCATGAGTCAGATTGCTGGCATAGTGTGCCACCCGTTCTGACTTGTCGGAGACAACCAGGCCTTTTTGCAGGTCTTCGTCGTGCGTGGTCACACCGGTCGGGCAAGTATTGCGGTTGCACTGCATGGCCTGGATACAACCGAGTGCAAACATGAAGCCTCGAGCGACGTTGATGAAGTCTGCACCGACACATAAGGCCCAAGCTACTTCGGTAGGGGTGATCCGCTTGCCCGAACAGATCACACGAATGCGATCGCGCAGTCCGTGGCGGATGAGAGCATCGACCACCATCGGCAGCGATTCGCGCAGCGGCAGTCCTACATCATCCATCAGCGGTTGTGGAGCAGCGCCAGTGCCGCCATCGCCGCCATCGACGGTGATAAAATCCGGTGCTTGCTCGATTCCGCGAAGAAGAATTTCCTGCATCAGTTCGTCCAGCCAGTCACTGCCGCTGACCACCGTCTTGATGCCGACGGGCAGCCCACTGACGCGCTGAATTCGATTGACCTGATCCATGAGATCCGATGTGGAAGCAATTTCCGGGTGTCGATTCGGGCTGATCGATGGCTTGCCCTCCGGGATGCCGCGAATCTGAGCAATTTCTGCATTGACCTTGCCGGCAGGCAAAATGCCACCCTTGCCCGGCTTGGCACCCTGGGAGAGTTTCAACTCGATCATCTTCACTTCGGGGCGAGCGGCCACCTCGGCCAGCATCGATTCGTCCAACTGACCCTCGTCATTCCTGACACCGTACTTCGCGGTTCCGATCTGAAAGACAACATCACAGCCCCCCTCCAGATGATAGGGAGCCAATCCGCCCTCTCCGGTGTTGAGCCAGATACCCGCTTTGGCCGCTCCATGAGACAGCGCCCGAATGGCCGGCTTTGACAACGAGCCGTAGCTCATTGCCGAGATGTTGATCAGGGAGTTGGTTTCAAAGGGTTGCCGAGCGTGTGGGCCGACGATCAGAGTCCTGGATTTCACACTGTCCTTTTTCATGGTGGGGAACGGGCAGTTGACGAAAATGACCGTACCCGGCATGGACAAGTTCCTGGTCGATCCAAACGCCGTGGTCGTATTGAGATCCTTGGCGGCCCGATACACCCACGACCGTTCAGCACGGTTGAACGGCATTTCTTCTCGATCAAGAGCAAAGAAATATTGCCTGAAGAACTCGCCCATGTGCTCGAACAGATAGCGAAACCGGCCCACCACCGGATAGTTTCGCCGCACCGTATGCTCGGTCTGAAAGCGGTCGATCACGTACAGGACGATCACGGTCAGCACCGCCAGCCCGACCATCAGAATGAACAGTCCGGTCAGGACCTCCAGCGTGATCAGCATCCAGTTGGAAATGTTCAACGGCCGGCTCCGTTTATAGCGACGGCGACTTCAGAATCGCCATCTTGGAGATCTGCATTTCTTCGAATGTAAATTCAATACCGCCCACGCCATGACCCGATTTCTTCAGTCCGGCGAACGGCATCCAATCGACTCGGAAGGCCGTATGTTCATTGATCATGACCGCGCTGGCGTCGAGGTTGGTGAAACAGTGCATGGCGGTATCCAGATTGGTGGTCCAGACTGCTGCCTGAAAGGCAAAGTCCAGCGAGTTGGCCTGGGCGATCGCTGCATCCTGGTCGACGCTGCTATAGACGCAGACCACCGGACCAAAGACTTCGGTGATACTGATGGTGCAATCTGCCGGCGGATTGAGTAGCACCGTCGGCGCGTAGCAGTTGTGCGGCAACTTTTCGCCACCGCAGAGCAGAGTCGCACCCTGTTCGACCGCCTCGGTCACCCAGCGGTGAATTCGATCCACTTCGGACGGTGAGATAAGCGGCCCGACTTCGGTGCTAGCATCGCGCGGGTCGCCGACTTTCAGTGCGCGAGCCTTGTCAGCCAGCGCATGGGCAAACTGATCAACCTTTGACTCATCAACAAAGACACGTTGCACCGAGACGCAGACCTGGCCAGCATGATAGAGGCCGCCCTTGGCCAAGGTATCGATAGCCTCGTCCATCTTCGCATTA
>QIKT01000050.1 GCA_003233095.1 Oceanospirillales bacterium
CAGTACGACATCTTCTTCGACCACGGCGACGATCGAATCGATCGGCGAGATCGGTTGCGCCATGGCAGGCTGAATCAGCGTGCAAAAAGCGAGCAGGCAAGTGTTGAATAGTTTCATATCAGAATCCCGAAAAATCATCTGTGCGGTAACCGCGAATGGAACGTTGCAGCAGGCTACCGGATTTGCGTCCGAATGAACCCAGTCCCTTGAGTTCGATTTCAAAATACAGCGCATTGCGACGAGCGCCTTCGTTGTTTCGAATGTAGCGTCGTGCCATGACTCGTGTGGCCCAGCAGCAGCTATTGTACTCAACGCCGAGCAGGCCTTCTATGATAGTGTCATCCATCAGCGAATAGTTCCCGCGACCGATCAGGTTCCAGCGCTCATTCAGTGGCCAGAGAACCGACAGGTCGACTTGTTCAATTCGGCCAATGCGCTTGCGGTAGCTTATGTTCAGCAGCTTCTGGCCAGGAATCCGGTAGTTGATACTGGCCAATGCCTGATCGAATTCTCTGTCGTCCGGGTCGTATTGAGTCCCAAGCTGCAAAAACCAGGCCCTGGACAGGGCCATGCGAACCTCGCCCACCAGTGGCGAGCTGTCATCGTCTTCGACCACGCCGGGCTGAAGTTGAATGCGTTGATCGCGAAAATAGACAATCGTGCCCAGACTGGCTTCGAGGAACTGATCGCTCGATGCCGGTTCGATCAGACGCGTGGTCACCGCCAGGCTGAGTTGATTGGCATCGGCCTGCCGATCGGCACCGGTGAATCGATTCGGGCGAAACAGTTGCGAGAAGCCAAAGGTCAGTTCACGCGAATCAAATAGCGGAATGTCGCCCTGTTCTTCAAAGGGTACATACAGATAATACGCACGCGGCTCCAGGGTTTGGGTCCAGCGGTCGGTGCTGCGTTCGAAGACCAGGCCAGCATCGAGGCTGGCAATGGCCGTCGTACGGTCAGGCGAGTTGTTGCTGCTGCGATCCAGGTCGTAGCGGGTATGACGCAGTCCCAGTGACGGTTCGAGAAAGTAGCCAGGCCGGTAAATCGGCCAGGACAAGCTGGGATACAGGTCGAAGCGCTGTCCGTCCGGGCGCAAGGGGTCGAGGATATCCGACTGACGATCCAGTTCGAACCACGACAGCTCCGACTGCAAATTCAACAGCAGAGGGCTCTCTCCCAGGCGCGTCTTGCCGGAAAATACCAGTCGGGGCAATCGCTCGTAGATATCAGTAGTTGCGTCCTTCAGACGTTCGTAGCTATTGGTCTGCAGGCGAGCCTGCCACCAGTCGCCGCGTGCGCTGAGCTGGGCGGTCGAAGCCAGGAAGCTGCGTGATGCGTCGTACAGCGAATCGCCCAGATCCTCGAAGTATTCAGGGTCCGAGACGTGATTGAGATTCAGGTTCAGGCTGAGCAGATCGGAAAACCGGGTCTTGTGCTGCCAGTTGCTCAAGCCTCGATGACGATCGGTACGGTCATCCTCCGGGAGGTAGCTGCCTTCGACGATGCCTGCAGAGCGTTCAGTCAGATAGCGTCCTTCGGCAGTCAGCATGGCACCCCGTTCGCCAATCCAGCGCGGGGTGATGGTGGCATCCAGGTTATCGGCAATATTCCAGTACCAGGGAATGGAGAGATCCAGTCCATCATCATTGGAACTGCCGATCGATGGGTACAGAAACCCCGAGGTGCGTCGGTCATCGATCGGAAAACTGGCATAGGGCAATCGCATCAGCGTCACATCCTTGAAGCGCAGCCGCATGTCGCGGGCCTTGCCACGGCCGGTCTGATGGTCAAGCTCGATCGAGTCGGCTCTGATCTGCCAGTCCGGGCGCTGATCACTATCGCCTGGGCAGGTGGTGAACGTGGCGTCTGTCAGCGAGGTGCTGTCCTCGTCGCGCCGATTCATCACCGCCGCCGTGCCCCGTGGTGTCAGACCCTGGTCGGTCGGGTTGAGCCGATAGTCAACGCTGATCAGGTCGGTGTAGGTCTGTTCGAAGTCCGAGGTGGCCTGATCAGCCTTGAGGCGCAACGTGAGGTTTTGATAGCGAACATTGCCTGATGCTTCGATTCGATCGGCGTTTTGATCGGCTGTCATCGAATCAGTCTGAAGGACGGCGTCTTGCTGACGAGTGATGACATCACCTGTGAGAATCGCCGTGGACTCGTCGACCAGCTGAATCCACTGGGCGTCGATGACCACGCTGTCATCGTCCGGTCCGGTCGCAGCAGCTTCTAACATCCAATCATCATTCGCGGGCGTCGGGCAGCTGGCACTCATGGCCAGAGGGCTGAGCAGCATCAGGGAACAGGCTGGCAATATCAGGCGAATTGACGTCAACGGAGTGTGGTTCCTCAGGGTCGTCATGACCGGTGTGAGCAGACGGGTTGCAATCTGCGGCATTATAGAGCAGAACCTGACCAAGAGCATCCGCTGACCGGCAACGATTCAGTGCGCACCAAGCAGGCACCCGTCATAGGCAGTCGATTGAGTCACTTTCAAGCGCATGCTCTCGCAGTGCGGGGTCCAGTTCGGCAAGGATACGAGCGCTGTGATAAAACCGCATCAACTCTTCGTCACAAGCCAGATAGAGGTTGATGAAATAGGGCACATGGCTCTGGTAGGTATCAACCAATGCCAGATCTGCGTTGTTGGGTCGATCGGTGCTGAACAGGCTGTTGTTCCCCGTCAAGCCATGGCGGTTGGCATAGTCGGCATACTGCTGCGTGAGATGATCAATGATCTGGCTCTTTGCAGCCCGCTTCCCGGAAACACTTCGATCGGATGCATACAGACTCTGCAGTTCGGTCCGGGTGCCGTGAAGCAAGGCCAGGTACTCGTCCCTGCGCTGCATCTGCCGCTCGAAGTCCTGCTGGGTGCGTTCACTCCCCTGTTGAGCAAGCCAGCGCCGCAGGCCAATTTCGGCAACCGCACTGGCGTAAGATTCGTTAAAGGTCCCCTCACCACTGAGAAACAGCTGTTCATGAGCCAGTTCGTGGAACAGCGTGCGTGCCAACTGCTGGGTAGGCATGGCCAACATGGTGTTGAGCACTGGATCATTCATTCGACCCAGGGTTGAATACGCCAATCCGGGGATGATAGCTGTATCGAAGCCACGGGCCTGATAGCGTGCCGCTTCAGCTTCGGCAGTCTGGCGTTTGAAGAAGCCGCGATACTGCAGGCAGCCGGCGATTGGATAGCACCATTGTTCGGCTTGCAGTGACAGTTCCGGTGCCGCCGTCAGCAGCCACAGCGTGACGTTCCTCTTCAGATCGACGTAATCGGTGTAGCTGCCATGGTCAGGTAGCTGCAGTGACTCGATCGCAAACCCGCGAATGCTGAGCGCTTGCTGCAACTGCTCTACAAGCGTCGGATCAGTGTTCGGATCGTCAATCAGGCGCTCGATATCGCGCTTGCCCAGAGTCAACTGCAGATGTCCTTTTATTGCCTGTCCATAGAACCGTATACTGCTGCAGGACAGCAGGCTGGCTAGCAGCAGCAGCGCCAGGAGTCGAATGAGAGTGACTGGAATGGATAACATGGATTGGTTTGAGGACGATGAATTCTGGCGGGTGTTTGGTGATTGTATGTTTACCGAGGCGCAATTTGAAGCCGCATCTGAACAATGGCCCCAATTGCTCGACCTGCTTGATGCAAAGCCTCAGCAGATTCTTGACCTGGGAGCCGGCCCGGGGCGTTTTGCGCTGGCCATGGCCGAGCAAGGCGCTGCGGTCACAGCGTTGGATATCAGCCCGAGCCTGATCAAACAAGGACGTCTGCGTGCCGAAGCAGCAGGTCTGTCAATCGAATGGGTGCAGCAGGACATGCGCGAGCACCAGCAGCAAGATCAATACGATCTGATCACCAGTTTATGGACTTCGTTTGGTTATTTCGATGCTCGAGGCGATGATCAGCGTTTGCTCGAGCGGTGTCTGGGCAACTTGCGGCCCGGTGGGCAGCTGCTGATTGATACTACCGGCAAGGAGTATGTCTGTCGGCACATTCAGCCGGTTCATCTGACTGAGTACGATGATGGCAGAATCCTGATTGAACGCCCGATGCTGACCGATCGCATGCGACGTTATGAGAATGAATGGTTACTGATTGATGGTGATCGGGTTGATCGAGCGCACTGGCACCACAATTTGTACACCGCCGATGAGTTGGCTCAGCGGGTCGAGCAGGCCGGGTTTGCAGATGTCCAGGTCTATGGCAGCGCATTGGGTGAGGCTTACGATCTGTACTCCGAGCGCCTGATCGTCGTGGCGACACGGCCTTGGGAACCTCTGAGCAAACCATAAGCGAACTGGATGGTGATGGGAGAGGCGTCCGATCAAGGCTCAGTTCCTGTGGTGCAATGAGGGCATCTTTGACGCTCAAGACAACCGGTCATGACTTGTTCAGAGGTTCCTAGACTTTGACGTGTTGCCACTGGCCACGGTGCCATGACCACATGAACCAGATGGCCTGCAAGATTCGATAGCCCACTTGCATCACCCATACGACCAGGAACCCCTGGCCCTGGAAGGTGACCAGATACCAGGCCAATGGCAGGAACAGGCACCACTGACAGACCACTGAAATGCGCATCACCGAGGCACTATCGCCTGCACCAAGATGGGAATTGATCACAATCAAGCCAGCGGCATCCAGCCAGATTAGCGTGACGCTGATAAAGTAAGGGATGATGGCGATCTGCAGTGCCACCGGATCTTCAAGAAACAGGCTCAGAATCGGTTGGTAGAAGATCATTGACGGAATCGCGATCAGAATCACGACCACGATCGTCAGAGCGGTCACGTTCCAGCCCCACAGACGGGCATCAGCAGGGTCATCCCGACCCAGTGCCTTGCCGACCAGCGACGCTGAGGCAATGCCAAATCCCATGGCAGGTAGCAGACCCACCAGCATCAGGTTGAGCAGGACCGTTGCCACGGCCAGTTCATTGGTCCCGATCAGTCCGACAATCCACAGTAACGCTGTCATGCCAGCGGCGAAGAACAACTGCTGAATACTGGCTGGTAATGACACACGAAGCATCGTCAGCATGGTTTGCCGGCTCGGCAGTGCTCTCAGAAAACCAAAAGGACGGGCGTGAACCAGCCCCAGGATCAGATAGATGATGGTGCCCACATAGATTGAGATGGTGGTCGCCAGACCCGCACCATAGACGCCCATCGGTTCGACCCCAAGATGGCCAAAGATGAGCACCCAGTTGAGAAAGATATTGATGACATGCATGACCAGCAAGGTCATCAGGTACAGTCGGGTCAGATCGACCGTGCTCCAGAACCCACGGAAGGCGAAATTCATGCCCACGCCAACCATGGCCAGCACCCGAATCTGGAAATAGTCGATGGCGAGAACCTCGACGGCCGCATCGCTGGTCAACAGCGAAAAGATCCATGGGGCAATCCAGACCATCAACAGGCACAAGGGCAAGCCGAATACAAACGCCAGCAGCAGGCCGCCATCCAGTGGCACGGCGGCTTCACTGTCGCGACCTTCACCAACCCGGCGAGAGGCCATCGACTGAACACCGGTCGCCAGCCCCAAGATGATCGAGATGGCCATGAAATTGGCAAAACTGCCGATGCCTGATGCGGCCAGTTCGGTGCTGCCCAGTTGTCCGACCATCGCGCTGTCGACCAGGTTCAGGACGATCTGCGATGCCATTCCACCGACAATGGGTAACGCAATGGCCAGGATCGGGAGTCGCCTGGACGCTGCCGGAAAGTGGAGCATGGAATCGGGTGCCTGGATGGGTTGCCTTGGAACACCAATATAACGCATTATTCTCCCATGACGCACTCACCCTTGATCACATCAGATGCCACGCTGACGATCGTCACACCGGTTTATAACGAGTCGGAGACGCTGGTTCAGTTCTTCGAGCGCCTCAAATGGGTCATGGATGAGACGGGCCATCCTTGGACCGTTCTGTTCGTGGATGATGGCAGTGAAGACGATTCGGTCGCGCTGATCGAATCGCTGCAGTCCCAGGGGCATCCGATCGAACTGATTGTGCTGAGCCGCAACTTCGGCAAGGAACTTGCTATGACAGCGGGTCTGGATCACTGTGATGCCGATGCCGTGATCGTCATTGACAGTGACTTGCAGGACCCACCCGAAGTGATTCCCAGTCTGCTTGCCAACTGGCGCGAAGGATTCGATGTCGTCTACGCACAGCGTGAACGGCGTGAAGGCGAATCCTGGATGAAACGGTTCACAGCCGCAGCATTTTACCGAACCATCAATCTGATCTCACGGACACCGATTCCGGTGGATACCGGCGATTTCAGACTGTTGTCCCGTCAGGCCTATCAATCACTGGGTTTGCTCAGAGAGCGCAATCGGTTCATGAAGGGCTTGTTCTCGTGGATCGGTTTCAGGCAGAAGGGGATTCGATATGTCCGCGAGCAGCGCTTTGCTGGTACCTCGAAGTTCAGCTACTGGCGGCTGTGGAATTTTGCTATCGATGGGGTGACTTCCTTCACCACTGCACCCCTGCGAATGGCCACCTATCTGGGTTTGTTCTCTGCAGCGATGGCATTGATCTATGCACTCTGGGTCATCATCAAAACCCTGTTCATCGGCGAGAGTGTGCCGGGTTACCCCTCGCTGATGGTGGTGATTCTGTTTCTGGGCGGTGTCCAGCTGGTCAGCATCGGAATCATCGGTGAATATCTGGGGCGTCTGTTCGAGGAGAGCAAGCAGCGCCCTCTGTATCTGATTCGTCATCATCGCCTGATCGGTGAGGATGCTGACAAATCAGCTGATCAGCCCGAGGCCTGATCAGCTGCGGCGATTCATTCGCAGCAGGAATGGGCCGACACTGAGCACCAGCAGGGCCAGCCAGATGCCGGCAAAGGCAATCTGATACTCGCGGCTGAATGTTTCTTCATACACGAACACGGCAATCAGAAAGCTGATCGATGGGGCCATGTACTGCATGAAACCGATAGTCGACAGCTTCAGTCGAACGGCGGCATAGTTGAATCCGATCAACGGCAAGACGGTGACCAACCCGGCACCAATGAACAACAGCATCAGCATGTTGTCCGCTTCGGTCAGTGGAGATAGCGGCAATGGCATCCAGATCAGATAGCCGACTGCCAGCGGCAGCAACAGCATACTTTCCCAGGCAAGCCCAGTCAGTGGGCCTATTCCAAGCTGTTTGCGAAACAAACCATAAAAGCCAAAGGAGAACGCCAGAACCAGTGAGACCCAAGGCAAACCACCGATCGACACGGCCAGATAGACGGTCGAGGTCACTGCAATCAGCAGTGACAGGGTCTGAATCAGATTGATACGCTCCTTCAAGAACATCATTCCCAGCAGAACCTGGATCAGCGGGGTGATGAAGTAGCCCAGCGAGGTCGCCAGAATCTGATCCTGATTCACGGCCCAGACAAACACCAACCAGTTCAGAGCAATCAGTCCACCAGTCAGCGTCAGCCCGGCAAGCTGATTGCCAGACAGGCGTGCCTTGACGATGAGCTGGCGACCATCGCGGATGAGCAGGAAGATCAGCAGAAACACCAATCCCCAGACGATTCGATGAGCGATGATGCGCATCGCATCGATCTCCTCGAACAGCTTGAAGTAGATTGGCGCCAGACCCCAGAACAGATAGGTCAGAAAGCAGGCGATGAAGCCCAGCTTCTCCTGGTGTGTCATGAGGACTCCATCAGGCAGCGGGTTGTGTGGTCAGGGGTCATGGTCAGCACTCAATCGACAAGGCCGAATGATAGTCGATCAGACAGGCTTGATCACCTGTGAACACAGGTTGTCGATCAACGATGTGTGAGACCGCTGGGAGCCTGTCGGACTTAACCTGTTCTACTGCGGAAAATCCGGGTTTGGCCAGATTTTTGGATCTTTTTCGTGACATAGCGGTGCCATTCGCCTCAAAAGATCCAAAAACCTGACTCAAATCGGCTTTCCCTCGCGTTGATCGGTCAAGTCCTACAGGCTGCTAGCGATCTTCTGCGATCTGTGCGTCGATGACCTGTCTGAGCTCTGCTGCCCACCACGGAGCGAGGCGGGCTGCCTTTTTCCAGTGTGAATCGGTTTGATCTGCGGCCGCGCGTCGCTCGGAGGCTTGCAGGGTTCTCAAGTCGAACAGAACCTTGCCGCGATCATCAATCAGGATCACCCCAGGTACGCCAACCATCATGTATGACTTGGCTATGTCGTCCGCCTCACTGATCAGATTGAACTCGAATCCTCGTTCCTGAAGATACTCAGCAGGATCACCGTCATCCTTGATGGACAGCGCCAGTACCCTGATGCCGGCATCAGGGTACTGATCCAGAATGCTTTGCAGATGAGGCATGAGCTGTTTGCAATAGGGGCACCAAGTGGCCCAGAAAAGTACCAGGGTCAGCGGCTGCTCTGCGTCGGGGATGGCGACATCACCCAGTGAGCCGGTGGCCGAGAATGCTGCTGCGGTTCGCTCCGAAGACAGGCCGATTGCAGGAAAACCAAGTGTCATACAGAGCAGAAGAGTCAGCGTGACAGTGGATCGACGACGGGTGATATGGCTCATGGCCAGGGTCCTTGCAAGATGATGTCCTTTAAACAGACCGCCTTGAAGGCAATCTGATTGCATGTCAGCGGCGCGGATCAGCCCTGGCGGTACTGGACCGGAGTGAGATCCTGATCCTCAGCGTAGAAGAAGCTGACCAGAGCATAGCGTTGACCGGTGCTGACCTCGGAGACCTGATGGGCCAGATTGCAGGAGAACACGACGGCAGTACCGGTAGGCAGATGGCAGGGCCGCTGACTGTATTCAGGAAAGCTGAGCTCCCCACCCTGGTAGTCTGGCTGATTGAGGTTGATGGTCATGGCAAAGCGACGATGCGCAGTGTCCTGCCCATCATTGTCGCGGTGAACGCTAAAATGACCTTGATCATCGGCGTCGTATCGGACCACCTTCATGCCTTCATAGCGAGTGACATTGAAGCAGCTGGCCCAGCGGATTTCCGGAAGCACGCGACGCGCAATGACCGCCACTAGTTCAGTCATCAGATCGCTGGACTGTATCCGGTGTTCAAGCCGTGACTTGATCGCGTGGTCGGCCTGATAGACCAGTTCCCCATCGCGCTGGCTGAGTACCCCGCTGGGTTCGTTGTCTGACTCGCACAGCCTGATCAGGCGTTCGCACCAGGTGCTATCGAGAACGTCCGGCACGACCAGTATGGGTGCAGGGCGGTCGACTGGTGATTGAGGTGCCTGTGACAGCGGACGGTTCGATTCGACCAGTTTCGGCTCATCGTTGGCGATAAAATCACGCCGCGCGGTGACATGCATGTTCGCATTCACCTCAATGATCGAGGCCATGGTCGCCGGGTCACAACCGGCCATCAGATAGGCGATATACAGGCCGTCATCGACAACAGTGAGGCCCTTGCCAGGCAGTCGCAGGCTGCTGCGTTCGGTCGTTATCAATAGCGGTCTGGCATCGTCCGGTTGACGCCCGGCCGTCGTCTCAACAAGCCACAGTGATGCGACCTCATCGGGGCATTCGGCGCCAATGACCCACAGACTCAAGCTTTGGGCGCAATAGTCCTTGTACAGCTGGATCAGTTGTCCATTGCTTCTGGGACGGACAAAATCGGCAATTCGATCGCCAGTTGTTATCGGGTTCATAACACGGTCTAATAAGGATCAGTGCTTATCCTACCAAGAAAACCGATGACCTCACACGATCGCAATGGATGCTCCGGCGTGAGACGGCGATGGCGTTTTCATCATCGACCCTGCTGGCTGTTGCTGCTGCTGCTGGTCCTCGCTGGCTGCAGTTCGATGAACATGATCGGTCCGGATGTTCGATTGACGGCACTTCGAACCGAGCAACCGGTCAACGCCTGGTTGGCTGACAATCTGCTGATCGTTCACTATCAGGTCGACAAGGATCAAACCTATACGGCTGCACAATGGGTTGGTGGGGAGTTGCCGAAGATTCGATTTGACCACCAATACAGTCGCATGGAGTTTCTGGGGGATCAGTGGCCTGACGTGCTGGTTGGCACGAATGAGGTGCAGCCGGTTCAGGTGGTCAGCTCCAGCATCTGGCAGCTGTTGCTGACCCAACTGGTCGATGAGCTGGTTCCGCAGACGCCGGATCAGGCCATCGTGCTGTTGATCCGCAACAACAAGCGGGTGATCTACCGACTCGAGGATGGATCACTAGGACAATGGGTGTTTGGCGAACAGCCGCAGAACCTGGTGATCGTCAACAGCTTTGATGAAGACGGGTTTCTGGAAAACATTGCCAAACAGCTCGAGCGGATCGCCACCGAAGCGGGTCTGACGGGTCGTCAGCTGCTGTTCATGACCAACACTTTGTCGCGAACCTCTGCGGATCTGATTCTACTGGATCGAGACCGTCTCGAACTGGTCGCGATCAGCATGCCGATCGGGGATGAGAATACCGCCTCACGATCGTTGGTCGGGCTGTCACTGGACAGTTTGAATTCGATTGTGGTTCGCAGTCACCTGCTGGCATTTATCAAGAACCCGGTCACCTCGGTCGCTCGGTTGTTGAATTTCGCCATTACCACGACCTTCACGCTGATCAACCCCATGGAAGACGGTCGTGCATCGGATCTGCCTGAGGCCGGGACCAAGCCCCCCATGAATCTGGAAATCTGGGAAGCAACTCTGGATGAGTTGGTCAAGTACGAACCAATACCGGCCAAGCTGACGTTCCTGATTGACGGTAACGCCTATTTCTCTGATTTGCTGCATCAATTTAATCTGGCTCGAAACCGGATCGACATCCGTGTGTACATCTTTGATAACGATGATTATGCAGTGGCCATTGCAGATCAGCTCAAGGCACTGTCATCTCGGGTCAAGATCAAAGTGCTGGTGGATGATCTGGGCACTCTGATTGCCGGCGCATTGCCGCCCGGTTCGGATATGCCGGCCGACTTTGTGCCGCCCGCTTCGATCACCAGCTACTTGAAGGAAGACTCAGACATCCGCGTTCGCCGAACGGCGAATACCTGGCTGACATCTGATCATACCAAGACCCTGATTATCGACAATGAGATTGCCTATCTGGGTGGCATGAATCTGGGCCGTGAATACCGCTATGAGTGGCACGATCTGATGGTGCGGCTGGAAGGGCCATTTGTCGATCACCTTCGCGGGGATTTTTCACGCGCATGGGGACACGCGGGATTCGGCGGAGATCTGGATTACCTGTGGCGAACCATTCGCTATGGGAGGCAAATCCATGCCCAGCCAGAGCCTGGCCAGATCATGGTACGACCGTTGTATACCGGTACCGGCGAGCTGGAAATATTCCGGGTGCAGCGCGAAGCCATTCGCCGAGCCCGCAACTATATCTACATTCAGAATGCCTATCTGTCTGATAATGTCATCCTTCAAGAGTTGATTGATGCGCGCAAGCGTGGTGTGGATGTTCGCGTGATCATTCCCGGCGACAACGACTCGGGCATCATGGCGGCGAGCAATGCGGTCACAGCCAATGTGCTGATCGCCCACGGTGTGAGGGTCTATAAATACCCGTTCATGTCACACGTCAAGGCGGCCATTTATGACGGCTGGGCTTGCTTGGGGTCCGCCAACTTCGACAAGCTCAGCTTGTATGTCAATCAGGAAATGAACATCGGGTTCTCTGATCCTGCAACCGTCAATGCACTCAAGCGTGATCTGTTCGAGAAGGACTTTGAGCTATCGACAGAAGTCACTGAACCGATTCGTGCGGAATGGTCGGACTATCTGGCGGAAATCTTTGCCAATCAGTTGTAATGCTCCCCTGACCGGGAATTCAGGGAACCCCTGAACAAGTCTTAAGCGGATTGGATTGAGATGGGAAATGCGTCCGATCAAGGCGCATGAACCGAGTCTTAGTGGTGCTGTGGCTCGGTTTATGCAACGCAGAGGGGGGGGCGAATTTGACGCTCAAGACAAGCGGTCATGACTTGTTCAGAGGTTCCTTAGAGTGACCGTCTGGGGGCTATCAGGGTATTGCCAAGCAGCAGGCCACCGACCAGACAGGCCAGCACCGTCGCGACCCCAACTACTGAACTGAGTCCTGCATCCATGTCATCGGAAAACAATAACGTCATGGCTCGGTAGCCGAGACTGCCGGGCACCAGCAGAATGATTCCCGGCATGCGCATGATGACAGCAGGCCGGTTGGTCAGACGGCTGAACAGATTCGACGCCGAGGCCACGTACAGTGAGGCGAGGAAGATGCCGACGTTCGGACTGATGTGACTGCTGACATAGAAGTTCAGTGCAAAAGTAGAGACCGCAGTGAAGATCACCACCGGCAGGTCGCGAATCAGAATTCCGAACAGGATGGCAAATGAAAACCCCGCCACCAGCACCGACAACCAGATGAACCAGTCTGGAGCAAGCACCGTCGTCGCGCCATCGGTATCAAAGCCCAACGCGGTCATGGCCTGGGTGGCAAGCACAACTCCGAGAGCCAGCTTGATCAGCACCACACTGGCACCGGCAAAACGAGAGGTTCCCGAGCTCAGATGCCCGGTCGCCAACTCGGTAATGGCCAGTGTCAGGTTCAAACCGGGCATCAGGATGATCAAAGCACCAATGACGATGTGGGGAACTTGAGATCCGCCTAACAGCGCCGACAGCAGATAGGCAAGAACTGTGATCATCGCTGCGATGATCGGCTCGAAGCTGCCAATGGTCTGCAGTCGCTTGCCCCAGCGCATGCTCATGATACCGGTCAATACGCCCAGCATGCTGGCGATGACAATATCGGTCCAGCTGCTCTTCAGCATCGAGGTGACCGCCATGCCGGTCGCTGCCCAGGCCAGCAGGTGGATGGGCAGCCCAAAGATGGGAGACCGTTTGGCAATTTCCTTCAGGCGATCAACGCCAACCTCGACCTGCAGTTCGCCGTCAGCCACCGCTTGGCTGACACTGTCTACTTCGGTCAGGCGACCGATGTCCATGTCGCCAGGCGACACTCTGATTAGCTGAGCGGGTAGTACCAGGTCATCTTCGTCAAATTCGAAGCCGCTGAAGGTAATGAAAATACTGGTGGGACTGGAAAAGACGCTGCAACGGATTCCCAACTGTTCGGCCACATTGCTGACCGCCGTTTCAAGTCGGTGAGCTCCGGCACCATATTCATGCAGGCGACGCGCCATCAGCTTGATGAAACGGGCCTCGATGGGCAGGTTTTCAGACGGTAGCATGGTCCCTGCCATCTGCTCGGTTACCGACATGGAGGGTGCATCATGATCAGACGTCAGCCCACAGCCGATAGAGGTTGGGTTTGGTCGCTTCCAGTTGCACCAGGCTCTCGCTGGAGATGGAATGATGCTCGGCATTGATCAACTGAAGCGTCGCTGCCAGTTGCCTCAGGCGTTGAAGTTCATCGGCTCTGAGCACATTGTCAAGTTCAGGAAACAGCATGATGGGTCTCGGATTCCGGGTCAGAGAAACAATTGGACCAGTCGATCATCACTCTTGTCCATAGCCAGGTCACAGGCTGACAGTCCATTGATGTCTCTGAGTCGTTTGTTGGCCCCCGCCGAGATCAGTATCCGTGCCGGCATGAGCAAGCCATGAGCCGCCGCCGCGTGCAGAGCCG
>QIKT01000217.1 GCA_003233095.1 Oceanospirillales bacterium
TGCTGCACTGACGATACACCTGTAACGGTTCGATCTGCTGGCGACTGATTTCAAGGGCAAATTGTTCATCGACGGCTGCTTGCGCGCGTTCGGCCAGGTGATCGTCGATGGCTACGCTGATGGCTTGCTCGGAACTGGCCTGGGCAATCAGGATGGCCGAAATACCGGCTTGCTTGAGGACGTCGAATAACCGTTCGGAACTGCCGATCACTCTGGCAAGCCCTGGCCCTTTCAAGGTTAGCAAGGCCACCTCAGTGACTGCTGTCACACCTTTGATGGAGCGGGTCTGCCCCGATTTTTCACCGATCACTGTGCCGGGTTCACGCGGCTCGAAGGTGCTGGCAATACGCAGCGGGATGGCTAATTCTCTCAATGGGCCAATGGTACGAGGGTGCAGCACAGAGGCGCCAAAATAGGCCAGCTCCAGTGCCTCGGCATACGACAGTGTGGCAATGGTAGTGGCCTCACTGACCCAGCGAGGGTCGGCGTTCATGATGCCGGGTACATCGGTCCAGATGGTCACCTGATCGGCTCCGAGCAGGTGACCAAAAACCGCGGCGGAATAGTTGCTGCCATTGCGCCCCAGCGTGACGGGCATGCGATCGACCGTCGCTGCAATGAAGCCGGTGGTGACGATGATATCCGATCCATGCAGCAGCGGATCTTCCAGCCAGCTCTCAAGCCTCTGCGCCGAAGCGTCCAGGTCAACGTTGACGTCCAGCCGTCCATGATCGGTCGCCTGCTGAGTCACAGCCGATGACCCGGTTTGATCATCGGCCCGAGTGACCAGAATTTCACGGGCATCCAACGCTGAGGCCTGCATGCCGCGATGGTTGAGGTATTGACTGAGCAGACGAGAAGACCACAGCTCACCGAAACCCACCAGAAAGTCGTAGGCCGGACGTGGCAAACAGCGCAAGGTCGAGAGAGTCTGGCAGAGCAGCTGGATGTCGCCCAGGTCTGCCTCGAAATGCGGCATGCCTGTCTTGCCCAGAAGCTCACTGGCGATACTGTCATAATCGATGCGCAATTGCTCAATCAACGCGTCGGTTGGGTCACCGGCAACGGCAGCATCCATCAGGGCCATCAGGTGATCGGTTGTTTGCCCCATCGCCGAGACCACCACCATGCTGTGACCCTGGTGGGACATGGCAACCAGGTCGGCCACGCTGGCAAATGCACGGGCATCAGCCAGCGAGCTGCCACCAAATTTATGCACCGCCCAACGGGTTTCTGGCTTCGCACTACTCATCGTCTTGTCATCCGCTCAGACCATGCACCTGATTTGATCATCAAAACGCGATGATACCGACAGTCGTCGACAGACGATAGACCTTGCCCGCAAACCGTACGATCGAAAAAAAACCGGCCCCTGATGCGGGGCCGGTTTTGGTTCGTGCTCTGAACCAATAGTGCGTTGTCAGTCGGTCAGTCGACGTCGAGCCATCCAGAGCATGCCCATCACCATCAACAGTATGGCCCAAGGGGCATTGACGGGAATGATCAATGGCGGCAGGAAGATGCTGACCGGATCAATGTCATCTTCGCCATCGGTATCATTGTCTGGATCTGAATCTATGTCGTCTCGCGGATCACCGCCGCCGTCGGTGGCCGACTCGATTTCGGCACGATTTTGCACTTCTCCGCCAACGCTCAGATTCACTGCCAGCATGGTGATCTCAACCGAGGTCGAGGTTCCTGCTGCGAGTACGCCAGGCAGTGTGATCGATGCCGTATCGTCGCCATTATCGGTCCAGTCCGGATCTTCCAGCCGCAAGCCGCGCGGAATATAATCGACGATGGCCACATTGGCCGCATCAACATTACCTTCGTTGGTCACCGTGATGGTGAAATTGACCAGCTGACCAATCGCGACCTGCGGATCCTGACCGCTGGCCAGATCCTTGAGCAGGCTCAGATCGAACACTTCAACAAACACCAGAGCTGGATCATGATCGTCCTCGTCACCGACTGGATCACCATCACCGACCATGCCACCGCCATTGCCATCGATCGAATCATCTGCCGGCGAACCAGGTTGACCACCCGGGTCATTGTCATCCATGCCATCAGGGCTTGAATCGATATCTATGACCACATTACCTTCATCGTCCATGAAGGACAGGATTTCGGCAAAATTGGCCGCCTCACCGGCGACCGCGGCATCGGTCACTCGAAGCGTGATGTCGACCACTGCCGGCATCGTCACATCGGGCAGCAAGGAGCCAGGAATCGCAAAAGTCGCGGTCTGATTGCCCTGATCCATCCAGTCACTGTCAGCCAACTCGAAGCCATCGGGGATGTAATCAATCAGATTGATCTGGGCCGCAATCGTGTTGCTCTGATTGAACACCGAAATTGTGAAGGTCACCTCATCGCCACTGTCCACATTCGGCGACTGCCCCACCGCCAGGGTTTTGCGCAACGCCAGGTCGTACACTGGACCAAAAAACCCACAGTCCACTGTCATGTTGGCACGGCCATCCACCGATCCCTGACCGGTTGGCGACAGATCCGCTTCACCACCAGGTTCCATATCACCAGGCCCCAGTGTGACCGGATTGGTGCGCACGAAGTCCGGAGACAGAATCACGCCATTGTCATCCGAGTCGTCCACATCGGCATCAGGATCACCGGCATCCGGGTCAGAGCTGTCCATACCAGCAGGGATGCCGCATTCGACGATGTAAGTATCCGCACCGAGATTGTCGAAGCGGTAGTATCCGCCGTTCATCGTGGTATCGACTGCAATGATGCCACCATCCGGTGTGCCATCATCGTTTGTATCCCGATACAGATTGACTGTGATGTTGTCGATGCCAGGCTCGCCCACATCCAGCGTGCCCGAGTTATCCAGATCTCCGAACACTCGGTTGCCAAGAGAGTAAACCGGCGTGAATCCGAAATCGACCGTCAGATTGGAACGATCATCGACCGCACCTGGATCGCCTGGGCCGTTCTCAATATCACCAACAGGTTCCGATCCACCGAGTCCCAATGTGATCGGGTTGGATCGAACGGTGCCGGCAACAAGGTCAACAATCACGCCATTGTCATCGTTCTCATCCTCATCCACATCCGGGTCACCCGCATCGGGTGTGCTGCTGGCAAAGCCCAGTGGCGTGATGACTTCAACGATGTAGTCGCCTGCGATCAGGTTGTCAAAGCGATAGAAACCATTGCTTGCAGTCAGCACAGTCGACAGCGCCGCGCCGTCCGGGTTCCCGTCCAGATCGAAGTCCTCGAACAGCGACACGTCAACCCCGTTGATGCCGGCCTCAGCGTTGTCGATCAGTCCCGAATCATCCAGATCCAGCCACACCTGATTGCCCAGGCTGTAGGTCTCGAACAAACCGAAATCGACCGTCATGTTGCCCTGTGCATCGGACAGCGGTGTTCCATCGGGTCCTGAGCCCTGACCATTGGTCAGCGTGGCATCCAGATCGGCTTCGAGCAGTGGTTCGGCCGGTGTCAGTGATGTACCGAGCGTCACCGAGGTACAGCGAATGATGGTCGGACTGACCTGTGTGCCGTTGTCATCGTCATCACTGCTGAGCACCTCAGGATCTACACCCGGTTCAAAAGGACCAGAGTTGCCGTTGCTGCCAGTACTGCTGGTCAGGTTCTCGAACCCACCGGTCAGATCGAGCTCGACGCAGTAATCGTCCTGGACAAGATTCTCGAACAAGTAGTAACCATCATTTGCTGTCAATGTGGTTGGTTGCTGCACCCCGCCGGCCACCGGATCGGCGTCATAAGGCGCTCCGCTGCCATCGAGCAGATTGACCGTGATGCCATTGACACCTGGCTCGCCGGCTTCGCGCAGTCCATTGTTGAAACCGGTGTTGCCTGCACCCACGCCCTGATCCAGCCAGACGCGATTGCCGAGGCTGAATGGACGGAAATAGCCGAAGTCGACGCTGACATTGGACAGTGAGTCAGGGAAGTTGTCGCTGTCGTCATCCGGGCCACCCAATCGATCAACCTCATTGGCAGGCTCGCTATCGGCAGGACCCAGGTCGATGAGACCAGAGACCAGACCCAGTCCAGCGACTACCAGATCACCGTTCATGTTGTTATCCGCATCAGCGTTCGGATTGATCTCGACGCTACGGGTGGATTGATAGAGGTTTTCCAACGGTTGCCCAACCCCATTCTGACCTTCGGGAATGAGCAGATAGTATTGTCCGGCGTCCAGATTCGGAATCAGGTAGTTGCCATTGGGATCGGTCGTGTCAAATCCGGCGATACTGTCCCCAGCAGACGGACCGGCGGTGCCATCGTCATCGACGCGGGCTTCAACACGGACACTCTGCAGCCCCGGCTCTGCTGCCTGAGCCAGACCGTCATGATTCAGGTCCAGCCAGACCAGGTTACCGAGCCGATACGCAGGTGGTGTGATGATGCCGACCTTGCGAGGTTCTGCGGTGGGCAGCAGCAGCGAGGTCGACTGTTCACGAACTCGATGTGCAAAGTTGTTCCAGGCCGGATTGAAAAACGCGGCGTTGCCCGGGATGCTGGGTGGTGCGTCGACTGGTGCGGACATCGGCACGTTGAAATTGACGGTTGCGCCGGAGGGCCAGAACTCTGGTGCCGGATACGGCATCTCGAGTCTGAATGCAGTCACCACGGAAAAATTGGCCGGTGCTGGCACATAAGTATTGTCACAGCCCAGCGGAAAGGTCGGATCATCCGACAGTTCGTTTCGGCAAGGATTTAACGCCGTTGAATAGGTCACCGTGAAGGCCGGTGCGAACGGAGTAACCTCATCGATCAGCAAACCGCTGGTGAAGGTCACCGGGCCGGTCAGGTTGGGCCGCCAGGTTGATTCTCTGGCCGAACCGCTCAGTGCTGGCCCGACTCCGGTATCGCCGATCACCGGCAAGACGTCATACAGCACATAATCGGTCAACAACACATTGCCGTCGTTGACCAGTCGCAATTCATAGTTGAAATTTCCGCCCTGGTCGGTTTGAGCCACACAGGGAAAGCGCGTGTAGTCGTTCGGTGCGCCTTCGCAGAAACTGTCGACTATAGCTGGATTGCTGGTCGGGTCATCTACATTGGGTCGAGCAGGATCCTGATCACCACGGACGAACTTTTGCCCGCCAAGCACAGCGGCCTCGACCACGGTGAAATTGTTGCTGCCCTGACAGAAGCGATCCATGGCATCGCCATCGCCGCTGAGATCCAAGCCCTGAGTGGATTCCTGGCGGTCTCGCGTACAGGTAGCTGGTAGAGGTGAATTGTCGAAAAAGGCCACTTCGTTGGTATAGCTGCCCGGTGCCGTGCCAGCGGCCACCCGCACCGTGATATCAATCTGTGGCATGTCGCCATTGGCAATGGACTCGTCGAATGACGCCCCATTGGCCACCGCAGGTGAGCCGTCGATCTGAGTCGAACCGACCGGCGGCGTATCCGTCCAGGTGAAGCGAACCAGTGTGCGGCCGCTGCCCAGATAGTCTTCGATCACTTCAAAGTTCGGATCCGGCTGTGGCCCACCGGCAAAGTTGTAGTTGTTCCAGCTGACGAAATCGAATTCTGGGGGCAACAGATCGCTGATGATCGGATCGATCACCGGACCTGTCGAACGCGCATTGACGTGATTGAAGGTCAGCCGATATTGAACATCAGTCGCCGGAACCAGATTGCCCGCAGGTCCGAGACGAATCTTGCGGGCATTGATTTCTGGTGTGGGGTCTTCGATATTCGCGATGCCGCAGACAGGGCCATCGGTCTGAAAACCCAGGTCATCGAATGAGGCGAACATGCAGTTTTGAATGGTCACTGGAAACGGGCCGGCCACTGCCTGGGTATCCAGTGTGATTCTAGGCGGATTGGTAAAGCGCCAGCCTCTGGGGACCGCCGGTGCGGATGGCAATGCCGAGGCATCGTTGAACTGCCAGCGAATGCAGGTCTCGTCGCCAACCAGGTTATAGGTAATCACAGCACCACTGGCGATGTTAGCATCGAGCGTGACGCCATAGGCAACCGCCGCGCAATCGACGCTGTTGCTATCTGATATGGCTTGATTGGACGTCGACAGGGTCATGCGAACATTGCTGGCGCCCTGTGAATTGGTCGGAGAATTCCACTGCCCGGAGGTTACCTGCAGCGGGAAAAGACCAGCGGGTGTCTGCGGAATGGACTCGTAAAATGTCAGGTCGGTGACGGGTACATTCGAGCTGTTGATATTTGCATTGAGGCGATAGACCAGTGGTCCTTCGCCTCCACCGGACAGCACATCATCGGCTACCTTGGACATGTTGGCTCCAGGAGTTGCCACCGAAATAACGTCATCGACGGTTGCCGTGTCGTTACCCGGCCCAAAGCCGATACCCGGACCTTCGCCCGGTGTGCCGCTGCCATCGACCGTATTGGGGATCGCTGTGGTCAGTGGGAAGGCACCTGAGGGGAAGAACAGAACCAGGTTTCGACTCACACATTGCTCAGTGGCAGTGCTGGCCGTGGCATATAACGTGCTGATATCGATATCACCCAGATCCCAGGTGACCGTGGTGCCATCGTCAACACCGCCGTCGGCAAAGACGACCGTTGCGCCAGGGGGATACGTATCGAGCAGCATCGCATTGTTCAGATCCGCATTGCCGATGCCGTTGACAGCACACAATTGCAGCTGATATTCCACATCGGTATCCGCTGCCGGATTCAGGGGTGGAGCCGGATTGGTGCGACGCTTGCGCACGATATAGTTAGCGACCGGTGGGTTGATGATGACCGGGTTGGCGTCTGAGCTGATCACATCAGGGTTTCCGCCCGGACCGCTGGTAATCGTCGAGACGCCGGTATTGATGATCGGAACACCTACGGCCGCTTCCACTCGGGCGACGGCATTGATGGTGACTGATCCACCATCGCCATCCAGATATGGCGATCTGGTGATCTGAATGGTATTGCCTGAACAGCTCACTACGGTAAACCCTGAAGGCGCCGTGCAACTGAGCACTTCCAGCTCAGCTGGAAGGGTATCGGTGATGTTCAACGCACCACAATCGGCAACCAGAGAACTGCAGGCAAAGTCAAAGCGATAGCTCACCGGTTCGCCGCGTTCTATGCTGCCCGGTGAGAGCAGTGACTTGGTAAACGTTTGTGTGCCTTGAGCAAGAGCCTGACCGACGTTGAGCAGCGACAGCAAGCCTATCAATAGTATTCTGTACATCATGAGCTGAATATCCCCCTTCTGAAAATCATCAAGATAATCTTGGCAGCCTCTGAACAAGTCCGGGCGGATTGGATTGAGATGGCAAATGGGTCCAATCAAGGCGCATGGACTGAGTCATCGTGGTGCGATGGCTCAGTTTATGCAACGCAGAGTGGGCGGATTTGACGCTCAAGACAGTCGGTCACGGCTTGTTCAGAGGCTCCCCAGGTGTCCTGCTCTGCCATTCAAGCCTCAGGCACAGAAGACGACCACCAGGAGCGGCACCGTATACGATGAAGCGGGGTAACAAAAGGACTTTCGGAACAGTGTAACAAATTGTTTACATGGCCCAGCGCCGGGGCAATAAATATGCGGCCAAGTATTTGATTTCATATGGTTAACGCCGACATGAGAGAATCCACCGTCGATCAACATACAATCAGAATTGTTAACCAGATACACGAATAACTTTGTACAATCATGCAAAAAAAGACGCCATGTGGCACTGCTGCCCCACAGTTTGACAGTCCTGAGACGAACTTCATCTAAGGTTCGTCTTTTTGTTTGTCTGGAGGCAATGGATCAAGGATGTCCTTGAGCCTCCTGCGTCAAATAAGCTGATCTGTAATACTCGCATCATCCGCTGAACGATCCAACCCGACCTGGCCGCATACCGGGCCAGTGCCAACAGCAAATAGGCCAGGGAGCCTCTGAACAAGTGGTGATCGGCTGTCTTGAGCGTGACATACGCCCGCTGGGCGTTGCATGAGCTGAGCCATCGCACCACGATGACTCAGCTCATGCGCCTTGATCGGACGCATTTCCTATCTCAACCCAACTCGCTTAAAACTTGTTCAGAGGCTCCCTGGGCTTTCTTGATTTATGCTCAACTGTGGGACAGCAGTGGGCATGTGGCGCCCTTTTTCATAGAGTCGTACTCACTAATCAATAATGAAAATCTCTCCTGAGAAAGTAACCGCCATGAATGCCGCAATAGCCGTACCGGGATGAATAGCGGACGCGTCTGAGCGGGCGATTGGAATGATAGTGCCGGACGCCCTGATAATCGCGACGGTAGCTCTTGTTATTGCGATGACGCGAGCGCTCGTAAGAACCGTAATAGGTGAATGGCGCTCTGTAGTCGTGGCGGCGATTGTAGCGGCGGTCCTGATAACGCGAGCGTTCGCGATGCACATACCGGCGATCACCACGATAACGGCTGGAATAGTCACGACGCTTGTCATATTGATTGCTGGAATGTCGATCATGACGATTGTTGTTGTCATAACGGTGATTCGATCCAGCCTGAGCTGTCACGCTGGCCAGACTGGTCAGCAGAAAGGTCAGCGCCAGAACGCTCAAGCGGGTGCGGGTTAAAGGGTGCTTCATGGCAGTGGTCTCCTGATGGCTTGAAGACAGTTTAGAGGCCAGCAACTGAACGCAACCTGAACTTCTCAGACCTGGGGCACCTGTTGGCTAATCATGACCGCTTGCCTTGAACGTCAAACACGCCCCTGGGAGCCTCTGAACAAGTCGTGACCGGCTGTCTTGCGCGTCAAATACGCCCACTATGCGTTGCATGGACGTATTTCCCATCTCAATCCAACTCGCTTAAGACTTGTTCAGAGGCTCCCTGGCTCTGAGGCTTCTCAGGTTTTTTCGATCAGCCAGCTGCGATGCGATGGCCGCTGCTTGAAATCAGGGGGCACGGTCTGATGGGTGATTTCCTTGCATTGAACACCGGACAGACGATTCATCTCAGGTTTGAATTTTCGGGCGTTGGTGGAGAACACAATCCGCCCTCCTTCGGCCAGTCGAGCCACGGCATAGCCCAACAATTTCGGATGATCGCGTTGCACATCAAACACCTCATCCATGCGCTTGGAGTTGGAGAAGGTCGGTGGATCGATGAACATCAGATCAAACACTTCATCCGTCTGACGAATCCAGTTCATGCAATCGGCATGTTCCAGACGATGGGCTCTTTGATCGATGTCGTTCGCTGCCAGATTGGTTTTGGCCCAAGCCAGGTAAGTCTTTGACAAATCCACACTGACGCTGGCCGTCGCACCACCGGCTGCGGCCGCAACGCTGACACTGCCAGTGTAGCAATACAAATTCAGAAACTTGCCGCCTTTGGCCTCGTTCTGAATCCAACGGCGGGTATCCCGATGATCAAGAAACAGGCCGGTATCGAGATACGACTCCAGCTTGATCAGAAAGCTCAAGCCCTGCTCCTGGACCCAGAAACCGCGCTCACCCTCAAGCTGCTTCTCGTATTGGCTGCTGCCGCGCTGACGGGCGCGCTGCTTGACTACCATCGAGCCCGGTTCGGGCGCGCAGACATGATCCACGGCACGGACCAGATCGGCCAGCCGTTGTCGGGTCACCGTCTCGGGAATATCCTGAGGTGCCTGGTATTCCTGAATATGGATTTTTGAAGCATAACAATCGATCGCCGCAGAATATTCCGGTAAATCGGCGTCATACAGTCGATAGGCCTCAATCTGATACTGAGACAGGTATTTTTTCAGTTTGCGCTGGTTCTTCTTCAAGCGATTGACCAGCATCATGGCGTGCGCGGACAGACCACGAGCCTGAAGAGGGATCTCGAAGGTCATCAACTTGCACGGCAGTGGGCCGTTGAACAGGGTGTATTGCTGACGAACAGCAAACGGGAACAGCCGGCACAGATGCGGGTCGGCCACGATCAGTGTGAACTGCCAGCCGGCAAAGCCCTGCTGCATGGCCTTGCCGATATTCAGATACAGATCAAACAGTCTGGATTGTTCTGACAGTCGCTCACCATAAGGCGGGTTGGTGATGAGCAGGCCAGGCTGCTCCGGAGCGAATAATCCTGCCTCGCGATAATCACCCTTGTGTACCTCGATGTATCGATGCAGGCCGGCATAGTCGATACTGGTTTTGGCCACCGACAGAGTATTGGGGTCCTGATCCACTCCTGCCAGACACGCGGTCAACTGCTGCAAACCGACTGACTTGCGATCCAGTGCTTCTGTGACCAGTTGATCCCATGCAGCCGGATCCCACTCCAGCCAGGCCGATGTGGTTCGGCGCGCCTGCAGCAAACCCGGTGCGATGTCTGCGGCCATCATCGCCGCTTCGATCAGCAAAGTGGCCGAACCACACATGGGATCGACCAGTGAAGCCCCATTTCGGGCCATCTCGGGCCAACCGGCTCTGAGCAACATGGCTGCCGCCAGGTTCTCGCGCAGCGGTGCCCGAACGGCTTCGGATCGATAGCCTCGCTGATGCAATCCTCGAGGCATCAGGTCAAGGCCAACCACCAGGGTCTGACGATGAATATGCACATAACACTGAATGTCCGGATGCTTGCGTTCGACATCCGGGCGTTTGTCGTAGGTGTCCCGGAACTGATCGACGATGGCATCCTTGACCTTCAGGGCGGCAAATCGGCTGTCACGAAACTGGTCATTGCCGTTCACGGTGGCATGCACCGAAAAGGTGGCATCGACTGAAAAATGAGCATCCCAGGAAACTGTCCGTACCTGTTGATACAGATCATCGGGTGACGCGACAACCGATTCAATCAGCACTCGGCGAACGCGACTGGCCAGTCTCGACCACAGACACACTCGCATGGCCTGGGGAACCGTAGCGTCGAATCCGACACCGGCGACCGTTTCCTTCAGTCCAGCGAGGCCCAGAGAGGCCAACTCATCCATCAACAGTGATTCAATGCCCTTGGGACAGGTCGCAAAAAACCGCTGGGTTGATGGCTTGGCTGTCGGTGCATTCATGTCGAGGGGTCGTCCTTGCCATGATTGCCGCCCATCCCCACCAGCCCGGCAATCCCGGAGCCCAGACCAATGAGCGCCTTCAGTGTACGACGGGGCAAGCGGGCGACTTGTTCATACCAGTTAGACATGTTTTCAAGAAACTCGTACATCTCGTGGATGCGACGGCGAGTCACGCCACGGGTGTCTCCCTCGCTTTCCAGTTCGGCCACACACTGGCGCAGCATGGCGAGTGTAGGATCAATTTCACGTTTCTTGCGTTCAGCAGTAATGATGGAAAACAGTTCCCAGATATCCGAGACCGCCAGGTAGTGATCACGACGATCGCCGAGTTTGTGGGTCCGGTTGATCATGCCCAGCTTGAGCAATTCGTGCAGGCTGTTGCTGACGTTCGATCGCGCCACTTTAAGGATCGTGACGATCTCCTCGGCACACATCGGATTGACCGACAGATATAACAGGGCATGAATCTGTGCCACGGTTCTATTCACCCCCCAACGGGTGCCCATCTCACCCCAATGCAGGACAAACTGCTGGACAGCGGGGGTCAGGGTGACAGTTGGTTCGTTGGCAACGGCGCTCATGGAGTTCTCCGGCAAGTTTGAACAGGGGCTTCTATCGGTTCATTCGGAAATGACAGAAACAAATGAAATTATCGCATGTCGCCCCCTCGCTGAATAGCCCATATCCCGTCGCTGGCCTATACTGTTCGGTGCCAAACTGGCCCACAACGAGAATCAGACGAGACCATCATGTCACCCAAGGACACCATCTATCAGGACCTGAACGAACAACCGGTCCCATTCGAATTCAATCGGCGTGTGGTGGATGTATTTCCAGACATGATCAAGCGCTCGGTGCCAGGCTATGCCACTGCAGTTGGCATGACCCGTCAGATTGCGCGGCGTTATGTCACTGAACAATCTCGCTGCTATGACCTCGGCTGCTCACTGGGCACTTCGATGATGGCCATCATCGACGGTGTCGGCTCAAGACCTTGCTCACTGATCGGCGTGGACAGTTCACCGGCCATGCTGAGCCGCTGCCAGCAAATTCTGGACCGCGAGGCCTCGCATTCAGACGTCACACTGCTCGCGGCAGATCTGCGCGATGTGCCCATCGAGCAGGCGTCGCTGGTGGTGCTGAACTATACCCTTCAGTTTGTCGATCCGGTGGATCGGGATAGCGTTCTAAAACGCATTGCTGATGGACTGATTCCTGGCGGGGCCTGTCTATTGTCTGAAAAAGTGCATTTTTCCGACCCTGATCTGAGTCAGGTCCAGGTCGATCTGCACCACGATTTCAAACGGGCCAATGGCTACTCCGAACTCGAAGTAGCGGCCAAGCGAAGTGCTCTGGACAAGGTTCTGGTCACCGAGACGCCTGAAGAGCACCTGGCGCGTTTCAAGCGGACTGGTTTCGCACAAAGTCTGGTGCTGCTGCAAGCCTACAACTTCATGACTTTTCTGGCCATTCGCTGATGGATTCAGCTGACGCCTTCGATTCAGCACTCGATCGAATGACCCAATGTTATGGCCCCACGGCCAGCGACGATTGTCGGGCACTGGTACAGGGCGCACTGTTTAAATCCGGCCATGGCGATCTGCCTCGCTGGCTCAATGCCCTGCAGGATATCGATACACACGCACAACATACCGTGTTCACCGGGACCCCGGGGGTTGACGATCAATCAGAGGTCGGGGTGCCTGCATCACTGACTGCAGAACATTCCGAATCGCTTCGACAGGCACTATTGACCCTGCACCCGTGGCGCAAGGGGCCTTACCGCATCGGTGACCTTCATATCGACACGGAGTGGCGATCGGACTGGAAATGGGATCGTCTGGGTCTCGACCCTGATGCACTGACCGACGCGAGGGTGCTCGACATCGGTTGCGGCAATGGCTATCACGGCTGGCGCATGCTCGGTGCCGGTGCACGACTGGTGGTTGGCATCGATCCGACGCTACTGTTTGCGATGCAGTTTGCCGCCATCTGGTCATTCATGCGCAGTGATTCATTCTGCTTTTTACCGATCGGCATTGAGCGGATGCCCGCCAGCCTGACACGATTCGATGCGGTCTTCTCATTGGGAGTTCTGTATCACCGCCGATCACCCATCGACCATCTGCAACAACTGGGGCAGTTGCTTGAACCCGGCGGCCTGCTGGTCCTCGAGACGCTGATCATCCCCGGCTCGGATGCCTTGCTGACCCCCAAAGCTCGATACGCACGCATGCGTAATGTCTGGTGCCTGCCCTCGACCGATGTGCTCTGCACCTGGCTGCATCGACTCGGTTTTGAGCAGGTTGAGGTCGCCGACGTCAATCACACCAGCATCGAAGAGCAGCGCAGCACCGACTGGATGACCTTCGAGTCTCTGGCTCAATGTCTGGACCCGAATGACCCGCAGCGAACCATCGAAGGGTATCCGGCACCTGCTCGAGCCGTGATTCATGCCCGCAAGCGAGCTTAGGAGCCTCTGAACAAGTCGTAATCGGCTGTCTTGAGCGTGAAATACGCCCGCTCGGCGTTGCATGAGCTGAGCCATAGCACCACTATGACGATCGAACGCATTTCCCTTCTCAATCCAACTCGCTTAAGACTTGTTCAGAGGCTCCCTAGAGGGATGCAACACACCATGAGTAGCCTGGGACGCACACTGTACATCAGCGCATGGATCGTCTTACCATGGCTGCTTAACGCTTGCCAACCCATGCCGATGCCCTTGCCCATACCACCGCAATCACTCGCCATCCATTCAGATCTGCTGCCCTATCATCAACGCCTCCAGTTGCGTTCGACCGATGAGATACGGATGATCGTGATCCATTGCACCGAGCTACCGGATCTGGCTTCGGCGAGAAAGTATGGTGAGAAAATTCACTATGCTGACAGTCATACCGGCAATTCGGGACACTTTTATATCGATCGCGATGGGCGCATCGAGCAGTATGTTCCGATCGAGCGGGTTGCTCACCATGTCAGCGACCACAATGCCCGCAGTATCGGGATTGAACTGGTCAACCTGGGTCGTTATCCGGACTGGCACCACAGTCAGAAGCAGCGCATGATCGAGTCCTATCCAGAGCCGCAGATTGCTGCGCTGATCGCCCTGATTCAGCATCTGGAACAGCAACTACCGTCACTTGAACAGATTGCAGGGCATGAGGAACTCGACCTGAGACTGATGCCGGCAAGCGACCGGGCAGATCAGATGGTGCCGCGCAAGCGCGACCCGGGTGAGCACTTTCCCTGGGACACACTGATGCCTGACATTGAACTCAAGCGGCTTGATCCGGTAGCCCAACCTCCCGAAGACTGACCGGCCTGACGGAAGCGCAGTTCGACGCGACTCGAAACTTCTTCGACAAATACGTCAGCCTTCTGGCAGAGAAGTCAATCGCGACAGCTGGCAGCCTCTGAACAAGTCTTAAGCGAGTTGGATTGAGATGGGAAATGCGTCCGATCAAGGCGCATGAGCTGAGTCATAGTGGTGCGATGGCTCAGCTCATGCAACGCCCAGCGAGCGTCGTTCACGCTCAAGACAGCCGATCACGACTTGTTCAGAGGCTCCCTGATCTGTTCCTGCCGCAACCGGTGTGTCGTGGCAGGATTCAGACCGTTGCGGACAGGTCTCGGTTTGAGCATGTGGTATAACGTCGAACACACTCTCAACGCTTGATGAACCAATGACCCTGCGCGTGTTGCAAACCCTGGAAAGTCCCTGCGGCTATTTTGAAGATCGTCTCAGTCGCAATCTGGTTGTGGACCCAAGCGTGGATCAACCGCGCCATGTTTACGACTCATTGGCGCCTGCCGGTTTTCGTCGCGCTGGCGATATCACCTTCAGACCGCATTGCCAGCACTGCACCGCCTGCATCCCATGCCGCGTCCCGGTGCTCACATTCGAGCCCAATCGAAGACAACGACGCTGCCTGAAACGCAACAGCGATCTGGACATCGTCCAGCAACCGGCTCGATTCACTGACGAACATTTCAGTCTGTATCGAAATTATCTGGCCACTCGTCATACCGGTGGCTCGATGGACAACCCGGAACAGGAAGATTTTGAACGATTTCTGCTCAGTCGGTGGGCGGATACCTGGTTCATTGATCTGAGGCATTCAGGTCGATTGCTGGCGACCGCCGTCTGTGATCGTCTGGACAACGGCTTGTCGGCGGTCTACAGCTTTTTCGATCCATTGGAATCGAAGCGATCGCTAGGCGTGTTCGAAGTCCTGACACAGATTCGACTGGCCGCCGAAATGCGACTCGAGTGGTTGTACCTGGGTTACTGGATCGACGGTCACCCGAAAATGGATTACAAGGCGAGCTTCCAGCCTCTGGAAGTGTTTCAACACGGCAAGTGGCGTCCTCATCCTGGTCGCAAGGACTGACCCGAAAACAGAGTCGTTCTGCTGCCGTTTGGCACTCGATCAGGCTATACTGCCCTCCGGTTTCTGACTGACCATGGACCTGCCATGAATCCACACACACGCATCGACCCCCAGCGCGAATCCAGACCGATCCGCAGACTGCTGACACTGATTCTCGTTGCTCTGATGATCAGCGGCTGCAAGACGCAGCAGACGCATCAAACGACTGTACAGATCCCGGATGTACAGCGAATCGAAACCGACTCGTACGAGCAGATCGTCACTGCGATCAATACACTGGGTGAGACGCACTCAGCAGAGCAGATGTTGGTGATCTTCGATCTGGACAACACACTGCTGGCCATGGACAGCGACCTGGGTTCGGATCAGTGGTACAGCTGGCAGGACTCGCTGGACGACTGCCATCCTGACCGGGTGATACCACTGCTTGACATGCAAGGCAGCCTGTTTCACGAAGGCGCCATGCACCTGACCGACCCGGTACTGCCGGATATCATCAAGTCTCTCCAGATCGAGCAGGTCACCACCATGGTTCTGACAGCCCGAGGCCCTTCCTTCAGATTGGCAACCTTCCGGGAACTACGCCGCAGCGGTCTGTCATTTACCAACACGTCTCCCGGCGACAATTTTGGTCAAACGCGAGTACTCGGCGACAAGGGGCGCGACGTGCTGTTCGAGAACGGCGTTATGATGGTGGCAGGTCAGCACAAGGGCGTCATGCTCACAGCCCTGTACCGCGAATTGGGCAAGGACCTGCCCGAGGCCATCATCTTTGTCGATGACAAGCTGAAAAATGTCGATCACGTCTTTGATGCGCTGAAGGATCTGCCCGTGACGGCGCGTCTGTTCCACTACACTCAACAGCTTGATCGGGTCAATTCACTGGACACTCAACAAGCCAGCAAGGACATGATCCGGCTGCTGCCGGCCCTTCGCATCATCGAACAGGTCATGGGGCGCAAGAATTCCGACCTGCCAGACGAGGTGTTCTGCGAGCAGAACAGCTGATGATCGAGACTCAGTCGGCCAGCACGGACAAATACTGATCGACTGCCGCCTCGACAGACTGCAGGTCGGCCGGGTCGTGATCCACATAGATTTTCTTTCGATGAGCCGTCATGACCGCTCCGGCAAACACACCGTAAACTGCCACACCACTGGACTCGAACTCTTCTTCGGTCATTCGGAACAGCGCATCCAGGGCGGCTTTGCCAATCCCATAGGGGCCCATGTAGGGCCTTGAGACCAGTTCCCGATCATCCAGAGCAAACACGATTCGACCCGACGGCGCAGCAACCAGCAAGGGTTGAGCGGCTCGGTTGATCAGCCATGGGGCGGTCACGCCGACCTGCTGAGTGTCCTGCCAGGTTTGCGGATCGACCAATGCCAGCGGTGTGAGCCCCTTGAACTGAGTGGCCAGATGGACCACGGCGTCCAGGCGTCCGAGATTGTCCGCGATCGACTCGATCAGATTGCAATAATCCTGCTCCGAGGCACCGGCCAGGTCGATCGGATAGATCAAGGGTTCTACACCGCCAGCAGAAACAATCTCATCGGCCAGTGCGTTCAATGCCGGAATGCGCTTTCCGCAGGCGATTACAGTGGCCTTGCGACGCGCACAGGCGTCTGTGAGGGCCGATCCGATGCCTCCAGTGGCACCAGTGATCAGAATAACCTGACCGGCAAGACATTCTGTTGACTCATCACTCACTGCGGCGGTGTACTCTGGCATGACAATCCTGATCGAAACCCAAGGGCGACATTGTAACGGAGAGTGGTTGCCGAGACGACGCTACAAGGCGATAGCCTTGATTTTTGCTGAACCGACCCTGATTTCTGAAGTCTATGTGACAGCCATTTGAGAAGGTAATTCAATGAAACGATCCAACCGTTCCCCCACACTCGTCCTGTTGCTGTTCAGTCTGTTCGTCGCCCAGGCCGCATCTGCAGCGGGCATTCCCAGAGATGTGTCACTGGCCCCTCTGGTCAAACAGGTCTCACCAGCTGTAGTGAACATCTCCACACGCGGAACCGTTCAAGTCAAAAGCAACCCGATGATGCAGGACCCGTTCTTCCAACGCTTCTTCGACATGCCCAACCAACGTCAAACCGGTAGCCTGGGCTCAGGCGTCATCATCGACGCAGAGAATGGCTACATACTGACCAACTATCATGTGATCGAAAACGCCGATGAAATCATGATTGGTCTGGCGGACCAGCGCGAGCTGAAAGCCGAGCTGATTGGTGCCGATTCCGAAAGCGATCTGGCCGTGCTCAAAGTGGATGCCGATGAACTGACCGCCCTGCCGTTTGCCAACTCCGAGCAGCTGAATGTCGGCGATTATGTGCTGGCCATCGGTAACCCGTTCGGACTCGGTGGCACAGTGACTTCCGGAATTGTCTCCGCGAAGGGACGTTTCGGGCTCAATATTGAGGACTACGAGGACTTCATTCAGACCGATGCGTCGATCAATCGTGGTAACTCCGGCGGCGCGCTGATCAATCTTCAGGGTGAACTGGTTGGCATCAACACCGCCATCCTCGGCCCTGGTGGCGGCAACGTCGGTATCGGCTTTGCGATCCCTTCCAGCATGGTCAAGGCAGTCTACAATCAGATTCTCGAATATGGCTCGGTTCAACGGGGTCTGCTTGGCATTAATGGCCAGCCGCTAACGCGGGATCTGGCAGATTATCTGGGACTCGACGACATCAGAGGTGCACTCATCAGGGACGTCGAGGCAAACAGCGCTGCCGATGATGCTGGGCTAGAAGATTACGATCTGATCACCGGGATTGACGGGCAGAATATTGATGATTTCAATGACCTGCGCAATCGCATCGGCCTGAAGCGTCCTGGTGAAGAAATTCAGATCGAGTACTTGAGAGATGGCAAGAGCAAGACCACCACCGCTAAACTGGGTGCCCGCGACACGTTGGCTCAGCAGACCAACTCACATGATAATGACGACGAACCAGCCGGTTTGAGTGGTTTGAGTGGTTTGCAACTGACGCCCATTCCCCGCAACCATCCACTCTCCGGTAAGGTTGATGGCGTCATGGTCAGTGCCGTTGAGTCAGGCTCCAGCGCATCTCTAGCGGGAGTTCAGCGAGGCGACATCTTCACCGAAATCAACCGCAAACCGGTCAAGTCCATTGACGATGTCAACAAGATTATCGAGAAGGGCAAACGCTATATGGTCAAAGCACGACGAGGCGAAATCCCGTACATCGTTGTACTGATCTGATGATTCAACCGCCCCTCACAGTTCATTTTTTCCAGGAGAGGTCGGGACACCGACTTCTCCCAGATGATTGACCATGACTCAACGCCATCGCAACAGATTGATCGCGGTCGGCGTGCTGGCCATTGCTGGTGCCTGTAGCTGGTGGCTGATTCAACAGACAAGCCCGCCTGAGTCTTCCAACCAGGACAGATCACAGGCACGCGCCGCTGAACTCGCTCAATCCGGCGATTCCGTCGCTCCCGACTCGCCACTGAACAGCACGTCCGATCAACCACTAGCCACGCAGACTCTGCTGACAGGCAAGCTGACCAGTGGACCGCCTGTAAGCTCGGGGTTGGAAAGCAAATGGCAGCAGTTTTCCGGTTTCAGAATGGCCGAAATACAACAACAGTTGATGGAGGATGATGTCCCGTTTATTGATAACGTCGCGCTCACAATACTCAAACAGCAAAGTAGCGATGGTGATGCAGAAGCGGCCTTTCTGATCTATCTCAGGTATCTGTCCTGCGCTCAGATTCCCAGTGAACAGGCCAGCTTTGATCAGATGATGAACCAATACGTCCAGGGACGTGCCAACAGTCAATTCGACAATCGGATGAATGATCAAATGGATACCCGGATGGCCAATCTCGAACTGAGCTTCGAGTTTTGCCAGCAGATCGAGGGTAATTCTCGGCTGCTGGCGTACCAGTGGCTGCGAACCTCAGCGGACATGAACTATCTGCCCGCCATGATCAAGTTTTCGATTGACGCCCAGAGCCTGTTCTATCCGAAATTGGCCTTTCGTCAGCCAGAACTGCTGGTCGAGTTTCGCAACAGAGCATTCGACTATCTGAACCAGGCGTTGACCTCGGGTCATCCGAGTGCCTTTCTTCAGTATGCCTACCTGTACCAGACCGATACCCTGCTGGAGCCTGACCCACAGCAGATTTATGCCTATGCGTATGCCGCCAAGCTGGCCGGCTTTGACCCCACTCTCAGCAGTTACGTCGATCAAATGATGTCCACTGCCGAAATTCAGCTGGACATCGATGAGGTTAGCGATGCCCGTCAAATGGGCCGAGACCTGTGTGAGCGGTACTGTCGAGAAGGCCCCATCGATAGTATCGACCCATGAAAAAAGGCGCCGAGGCGCCCTTTTTTGATACGGGTCTGAGCTGAAGGATTCACTCCTCAGCGACAATTCAGATAGGCCGTATCACCCTCGCGAACCTGATGGGACTGAACACGTCCAGCACACCGGTATTCGATGTAGGCGGTTTTCTTCTTGCCTTTGAAGGGATCACCACACATCGAGTTGTTCACCCGCACCGAGCAAGATTGGCGCCCGGCACAAGCGCGATCAAAAGCATAACTGGCATCACAGTAGCGATAGTCTCGCCCATAATCGACCGACAGAATCTGAATCTGATGGTGCCCATAGCGTTGTCCAGAACCGGAGCCTCTGGAAGGCGGTCGCCCAGGGTTGTAGTCTCCCGGCTGCCGGCGGTAATCGCGGTCCTGGCCGCGTCCAGTATCCTGACAGACAATGGTGCCGGTATCCCGCTCCCTGATCCGGGTCTCGAAGTCTCGATTTCCGCAGCGGTAATACACGCTCAATGTCTTGCGTTCTCCCTTGTGAGGGTCTCCGCAGAGATTGTTACTGGCTCGGATATTGCACTGTGAGCGCCCATCACAATGCGACAAGGCATAGCCTGCATCGCACTGTCGATATCCGGAGCCGTATATGGCTTGGGTGATCTGGATGCCGCCGCGGTCATAGCGCGCTTCGGCAAGTCCGCTGAATGTGAGTGCCAGTGTGAGGATAATGAGTCTGTTCATGGCCGTCTCCCTGTCTGTGTCATGGAGCTATTGAAACAGAATCCGGCTGAATGCTGTCTGAATCAATCGATCAGGCCTGTCAAACCCAGCAGCCTGTCGGACTTGAGGTGCTCTACTGCACAAAACCCGAGTGTGGCCAGATGTCCCGATCTTGTTGGTATAATAGCGGTGCTATTCGCCTCAAAAGATCGAAAAACCTGACTCAAATCGACTGTTCCTCGTGACGACCCGTTAAGTCCGACAGGCTGCCTAGCTGGCCAATGCCGCTTCGATTTCCTTGCGAAGTGCATTGGGGCTTGTCTTCGGAGCGTAGCGTGCCAGTACCGCGCCATCTCGACCGACCAGAAATTTGGTGAAATTCCATTTGATCGATTCACTGCCCAGCAAACCTGGCGCCTCAGCCTTCAGGTGGGCAAACAGCGGATCTGCCTGGTCGCCATTGACGTTGATCTTGCCAAACAGCGGAAAAGTGACGCCAAAGTTCAGTTCGCAGAACTCGGCAATCTCATCGTCATTTCCCGGCTCCTGATGGCCAAACTGATCACAGGGAAACCCCAGTATGACCAGTCCCTGATCGGCATACTCTTGATAAAGGGCTTCAAGCCCCTTGTACTGCGGGGTAAACCCACATTTACTGGCCGTGTTGACGATCAGCAACACTTTTTGATCAAACTCCGATATCGGTACGGCGCAGCCGTCGATGCGTGTGATTTTGAAATCATGAATGGATTGACTCATTGATTTGATCTCCTTGTCTTGAGTGTGGGGTGGATGGACTGGATCAATCCAGACCGCTGCGATCGGTGGCACATTCACCCTGAGTCATGCGGGTAATGCCCGCATTGCCTGCCATGCAACCATTCGAGTAGGTTTTGCCGTCGCAGCCACAGACGGGTTGATACACCATCGTGCACATGCGTGGCTCACTGAGCTCGATCCGACAATCGCTGTCAGCTTCTGGGACCGCCACAATGTCAACGGGCACAGGCTCGGTGAGCGGCGGCTCTTGATCAGAGATTGATTGCTGACAGCCTGAGCACGTCAGCATCAGGATGCTGATTATTACCATTCGTGCGACTGGCATCATGACCCTCTTCCTGTCATCATTATTCGCTCTAGAATGACCAAAATCGCCCTTGAATGGAAGTCTCATTGCTGATTGAACATCTGCTCGGTGAGCAATTCGGCGCGCTACATGCGCTGATGAAGGCACAGAGTGATCCTTCTGATTTGCCGCCCGTCAAGACACTCAACCATCTTGCGAGCTTGCACTCCTCAGGACGTCCCGGCATTCAATTTGAGAATCAGACCCACCCCCTCAGTGCGCTTCAGTACGAGTCACAAATTAATCTCGAGAAGTGCGTGCCGACCCGACAGAACAATCTTCATGATCTGTTTAACGCCGGCTGCTGGCTCAACTGGCCGCTGAGCAAACGGCTGATCAATCAGGGTCATCTCCA
>QIKT01000069.1 GCA_003233095.1 Oceanospirillales bacterium
TATGGCTCGGTTCATGCAACGCAGAGGGGGCGTGTTTGACGCTCAAGACAACCGGTCATGACTGGTTCAGAGGTTCCTTAGCTCAGGCAACGCCGGGCGGGCGTATTTCACGCTCAAGACAGCCGATCACGACTTGTCCAGAGGCTCCCTAGCCTCTTTCCATACACCAGATTTGATCATCGCTCTTTTCAATAGGGAACCATATTGACCCTGAGATGGTCATAGTGATTCATCAAACAAAACGCTTGGGGAGCCTCTGAACAAGTCTGGGCGGATTTGACGCTCAAGACAGTCGGTCACGACTTGTTCAGAGGCCCCTTAGGCATAAGCAGACGGAATATTGGTCATGATGAAATACATCCTTATACTCGCAGTCATGTTAGTGGCAGTGCTTACCTATAGCTCTTTCTCTTCTTTGGTGAAAGCGGAATCCTCTGCCAAGACTGCTGTGGCACGTGCTGCTTTGCCCCTTGGTCAAGCTATCGATTTTGGATCGTCACCAAAGGTCATCGACACGCCGCTAACAATGACAACCCGCGATGCCTTGGATGTACTTATTGGAAGCCTCAGCGACGGTGAGGAGAAGAACAAAGCGCTAAGCACCATAGTGGATACTAGGGATGTGCGTCTTGCATGGATTCTCACCGACCTTATGCGCTTTCCAACCAGCAGAGAATTTGGCAGGGAACTAACACAATCGATGAACGCTTTGTTGGGTAAACAGCTGGAAGGCTTTGATACCTGGGGTAAGGCGGTGAACCGATTAATGGCTTGGGATATCCCAGCACCTCCGGACTACCTGAACTATAAACGCCAGATCTTCACCAGCGTAATTCCAGCGTGGACGCCGCTGTTTTCCCCCGGTGCGATCGACTGGCGCCACGTAACCTGGGGTGGTGTTGGCATCGATGCTCGCGCCTTCGGTAAAACGGAGCAGTCATGCAACTGCATCCCGGCGTCGGACAATCCAGAAGTAAGCGATGTTGATGGCGCAGGCTGGTTAAGTAACAATGCAACAGTCTTTGGTGTTTCGATCAACGGTGAGCACCGCGCCTACCCGCGGCGTATCATGGAAGTGCGCGAAATGGTGAACGACACTTTGGGTGGTCGCAGCCTCGGCATACCATATTGCACGCTGTGCGGATCGGCCCAGGCCTGGTTTACCGATCAGTTGCCTGCAGGCGTTGAACGTCCTGTGTTACGCACCTCAGGTTTACTGATCCGTTCCAATAAAGTCATGTATGACCTAGTGACACAGTCAGTGTTTGACACCTTCTTGGGTACGGCCGTAACAGGGCCACTAGCCCAACAGGGCATACAGCTGAAGCAGGCCAGTGTGGTGACCACTAGTTGGGGTGCCTGGAAAAAGGCTCACCCTGAAACCACAGTGTTAGTAGAGCGATTAGCCTTAGGGCGAGATTTTGATTTCCGCAGTGGTCGGGATGCCAATGGACCGATTTTTCCGATTGGCAACGTTGATCCGCGCTTAGCGGCGCAAGAAGATGTGCTGGGCGTTGTGACGAGCGCTGGCACCCCAATTGCCTTTCATGTTCCCAGCTTGATAGCGGCTTTGGATGCAGGTGATGCTGTGGAGTTCGATGGGGTTAAGGTAGTTCTCGACGGAGGCGGTGTGCGCGCATTCGATTCTCAGGGTGGTGATTTGGGTACACACCAAGCCTTTTGGTTTGCATGGTCGCAATTTCACATCGGTACCAAACTGTGGCCTGACTCTTAATGGCTCCTTGATTGGGGCGTTGTGAGAGGTTTAGTGTATAGGTGAAGCATCACCCTGCACCCCTTTCAGGTCACACCGCCCCAAGTGACCATCGGTCTTCATATGTCCGATCTCTGCCTCAATCGCACTGCGCCGATTCAGCTCCTTCCCAATGCGCCTGCTGACCCCTCGGCGTTGTCCAGACAGATACACCGCTGTCTCACTCACTACCATTGCCTCGATAGCCCCGGTCCACATAGCAACGCCTTGGCTTGATCCCGGTCAGGGTTTCAGTTTGTTCCAGTTGGTTGACCAGGGTATGTCCGTCATATGGATCCCCCGGGTAGCTGCGTGCTCCCAACACCAGGCCCGTTCGATCGCTCACTGCGAATGGTGCCTTGACCCCGAACTCTGATAAGGGTTTGTTCTGGATAGATCCCAGTATTCGCAGGGATGACATGAGTGTAGGTTCTGGATTTGATCTATGATTTTGACTTATACCTCCCTTTTCTGACAAGTCAGGCTTGGGGCGCATTTCTTTTCGTTAGGGCCCGAAGTGCGGACAAAGAAAAGTAATGGTTCGCCATCAGGTGAAACCTGAGCCTGAACAACAAAGAAAACCAGTTGCCATCACCCTGATACTGAGCAGGAACCAGGCCCGGCGACCGAGCCAAACCTGGAGACCCCTCGACTACGCTCGGGAAGACGAGACGAGACGAGACGAGAAGAAACAGTCGCCTTCAAGCGAAACCTGAACAAAACAACACAGGAAGAATCAGCCTTCACCAGGCAAAAACCGAGAAACAATCCAAATCAAACATGACGCTCAGGAACACTCCGCAAGCCCTGGCGATCCACAATGCCCTGAATCTTGTCGATGCTCACTGGCTTGGCGATGCCAAACCCTTGTACGTAATCAACGCCCATGTCACGCAGCACGCTGAGCGTCAATTCATCGGTGACGTACTCAGCCACCGTCTTGAGCTTCATTTCGTGAGCGATTTCGATGATTGAGCGAACGAAAATTTGATTGACTGAGTTTCGGCGAATATTGCGGACGAATCGGCCGTCAATCTTTATCAGATCAATCGGCAAATCGCTGAGGTAACCGTACGATGACATGCCTGCACCGAAATCATCCAGTGCCACACGCATCCCCATCTTCTGCAACCGTGACAGCGTGCTCTGGGCACGAACGATGTTGCTCATGACTTTAGATTCGGTCACTTCAATGCACAGCTTGTTGGGCGGCACCTGGTATTTTTCGACGCAGCTCTGGATGTACTCATGCAGAATGTCATCACTGAGCGTGTCTGCGGAGAGGTTGAACGAACAGAAATCGATTTGATCGGTCAGCTCGGGATACTCACTGAGTATCTTGAGCACCATGTCGATGACCAGATGGTCAATCTGTACGATGGCGTTGTAGCGTTCGGCCGCTGGCAGGAACGCTCCGGGAGGAATGACCTGTCCCTGATCGCCCCGAATACGGACCAGCGCTTCGATGGCGATCGGCTTGTGGCTCTGTTGATGATTCATCGCTGCATCACTGTCACTGTCACTGACTCGGGGCCGGGTCGGTTCGATCACTTGAAACTCCAGAAAGAACTGCTGCTGCCTGAAGGCTTTCTGGATCAACGGCAGCCAGTTCATCTCGCCCTCGCGCTCGGCAACCAGCACATCATGCTTGAGATACAGATACGCCTGATTGCGACCGTTGTCCTTGGCTACGTAGCAGGCCTTGTCGACGATGCTCAGTGCATTATCGCGCTGGTGATCAATATCAGAGAGGTGGGCGACGCCGATCGAACAGGTTGTGTCGAAGTGCTTGTTATCCCAGAAGAAATTCAGATTTTCGACCGCTCGACACAGAGTTCTAGCCAGGCTCAGAGCATCCTCGGACGTTGAGGTTGTCACCAGCACTGCAAACTCGTCTCCACCGATGCGCGCGATGATGTCCTCATCATGAATTTCATCGCGCAGCAGCCGCGCCAGACGAATCAGCAACTGGTCACCCACCGGATGTCCGATAGTGTCATTGATCACTTTGAACTGATCGATATCGATGTACAACAATGCTTTGTCCGACCACAGGGCATTGAGCAAAGTATCCTGAAGCTCACGATCGAACTGACGGCGATTGGGCAGGCCGGTCAGGTGATCAGAGCTGGCCTGATACTCCAAATCCTTGTTGGCAGCCGAGAGCGATTCCATGGCCTCCTTCAGCTCCACGGTCCGATGGTTGTACCAGAACGCCAACTGACCCAACTCGTCATCCCGCTGATGCTCAATGAATTGATAATGGTCGACTTCGGACTGGGAAAATTGCTTGAGCTGATTGGTGATGTCACCGATGGGACTGATGACCATCCGCCGAATCATGAAGAACATCATCGTCATGATCAGCAGTGCCGACACCAGTAACCAGGTCATCAGGCTTTCAATGACCTGAGAGGTCGCCATCGAGGTGAGCGAGTCAGGCATGCTGATCACCAGTTTCCAGTAGGTGTCTGGAACCAGGTAGATGTATGAGGTCGCCGCCTCACCCAGCACCACATCGTCGGCCACACTGACCTGATGCAGAATCGGGCTGTCGTCACGGAAATTTCCCTGAGGGTAGACCAGCGACGCCAGAATGATCTTCGCTTGTTCGGTATTGATCTGATAACTGGCCGCTTCAATGCTCCGATACATGTCGCCATGATTCGCTTCGGCACGTTCGGCCATGGCGATGAAATCCTGGTTGATCGCCTCCAGGGACGATGCGACCGACTCGAATTCAGGCAACCGTTTGGCCAGGTCACCACTGTACAACATGTGGTTGTCGTACTTGCTCAGGTTCTGTTCGGGAAAGGTGATGAACTTGTTGTTCTGGTCCACCAGAAATGCATAACCACCGGTCGATTCAGTCTCACGCTCGAAAAAACCGGTCAAACCCTCCAGCTTCAGATCGACCGTCACCACGCCAATATACTCCAGAGCGTCATAGACGCCGACCGAGCAGGTCACCATGGGTTGCTGGGAATAGGGATCGATATAGGATCGAGACCAGTAGCATTTACCATGATGCTGATGACGGGTGGGTACATACCACTCTTCATTGTGATACCCCGGTCCATCCGGATCGTTGTAGTCATCGAAGTAGGTCAACTTGCCGAGCGTATTCAGGCCCCAGTAGAAGCTGCGCCGGACCACATTCGGCTCGAATTGATTCGGCTCGGGCCAGTAGCCGCCACCGGCAATCAGCCCCTGTTCGTCGTCCATGGCCAGCATGGAGGCAATGACCTGCTTGAACAGATCCTCGTCTCTGGGCGCTTCGACGACAAATCGCGATATATTCTGCGCCAGGGTATTGATCAGAGTGGTTTGCCGCTTCAATTCGGCAATCAGGGTCTGGCTATTGGATTCAATCAGCGCACTGGCGTGGTTATCCAGTTTGTCGCGGAGGTTCAGTGGCATCACCACAACGACAGCCGCACTCAACAGAATCACACAGATCATGAAGCCTGCTGTGAATCGAAATTGTATGCTGTGAGGCAGTTTTTTCATCGACGACTAAGCGACCCCGTATCCATTCGTGATGAGGTTAATTGAACTGATGCCGTTAATTGAAAGGTGAAATTCATGGGCTGATTCTCTCACCACCTGATCAGAGAATCTCAGCGCAGACCCCGCTTCCAAAGGGATATCATGACACAAGGGACAAGCTGCTGTCAGGTCTTGGGCAGAGTGACACCGGTTTGCCCCTGATATTTTCCGCCACGATCCTTATACGAGGTCTCGCAGACCTCATCGGATTCAAAAAACAGCATCTGTGCCACGCCTTCATTAGCATGAATCCGCGCGGGCAACGGTGTGGTATTGGAAAATTCCAGCGTCACGTGCCCTTCCCACTCTGGCTCCAGCGGGGTCACATTGACAATGATGCCGCAGCGGGCATAAGTCGACTTGCCAAGACAAATAGTCAGTACCGAGCGCGGAATGCGAAAGTATTCGATGGTTCGCGCCAGGGCAAAGGAGTTCGGTGGAATGATGCAGACGTCGCTTTTGATGTCGACGAAACTGGCCGCATCGAAGCTCTTCGGATCGATGACCGCCGAGTTGATGTTGGTGAATATCTTGAATTCATCCGAGCAGCGCACGTCATAGCCATAGCTGGAGGTGCCGTAGGAAATCAGTTTCCGGCCATTCTCTTCACGTACCTGACCGGATTCGAACGGTTCGATCATTCCGGTTTCTTCAGCCATGCGGCGTATCCAACGATCTGACTTGATGCTCATGCGATTTCCTGACTGATTCTATTACGGGGAGGTCTGATTGGACTGGACGACGATCTTGGGCAGATCAATGCGTCGATTCTTGGGACGTTTGGCCAGATTCGCCGCCACCCGTGTCGCCATCTCGATATACCGCTCGCCCTGTGGTGAGTCTGGCTCGGCAATCACCGTCGGTGCGCCCGCATCGATCGCTGTGCGAATACTGACATCCAGCGGGATGCTGCTGATCAGTTCGACCCCATGCTCGCGGGCCAGGGTTTCGCCACCGCCGCTGCCGAACAGATGCGACTCATGACCACAGTTGCTGCACACATGCAGGCTCATGTTTTCGACCACACCCAATACCGTTATCGACATTTGCTTGAACATGTTCAGCCCGCGCACCGCATCACGCAGAGCAATCTCTTGTGGCGTGGTGACAATGACCGCACCGGCCACCGGAATTTTCTGACTCAGGGTCAGTTGGATGTCGCCCGTTCCCGGTGGCATGTCGATGACCAGATAATCCAACTCCTGCCAGTTGGTGTCGTTGATCAACTGCTGCAGCGCCTTGGTAACCATCGGGCCACGCCAGATCATCGCCGTATCCTGTTCAACCATCGGCCCAATCGACTGACACTGAAGCCCATGGCCCAGCATCGGTTCAATGCTGTGGCCATCCTTGCTGTCTGGCTTGCCGGTCAAACCCAGCATCAGCGGGACACTGGGGCCGTAGATATCGGCATCGAGCAGCCCCACACGAGCGCCCTGCGCCTGCAGACCCAGAGCCAGATTGACTGCCGTGGTTGATTTGCCGACACCACCCTTGGCCGAGGCCACAGCGATGATGTTGCGAATCTTGGGGTGTGGCTTCAACTCACCCTGTACCTCATGCGCCGCAATGCGAGCGCTGAGCGTGACCACAGCGGAGGTGATGGCTGGATCCGCTTCCAGGTGCTGCCGAATGCTGTCCGTCAGCGCATCGCGCTGTCGAAACATAGGATAACCGAAGGCAATGTCCAGCGCGACCTTGTCACCGTCGATACCGATGCCGCGGACCTGATGGGCACTGACCGGATCAAGACCCGTATTCGGGTCGGTCCAGCTTGCCAGTCGCTGTTCAACAAACGCCTTGTCCATGTGTCATCGCAGGGTAGTCTCGGGGAGCAATATTGTACGTGCTTGACGCATCGACGTCATGCGCTCTGGACTCAAACCGAATGGGTCATCGCAACCCAAGCCGCCCAGATATGTTCAGAGGTTCCTTAACTCGCGCCGACCGATTGTGAGACAATAGCGCCATTGCCATTCCACTCATACGGTTCCTTCATGCCTAACGCCCGACGACTGCTGGTCACCTGTGCCCTGCCTTATGCCAACGGATCGATCCATCTGGGTCATATGGTCGAACATATCCAGGCCGATATCTGGGTACGCGCCCTGCGGATGCAGGGGCATCAGTGTCATTTCATCTGCGCCGATGATGCGCATGGTACCCCGATCATGGTCAATGCAGAGCGCTTGGGCATCACTGCTGAGAAACTGATTGCACGCTCGCAGCAGGAACATGAAGCGGACCTGGCCGGCTTCGGCATCTCCTTCGATTATTATTCGACCACCCACAGCGACACCAATCGCGAGCTGGTGTCCGACATCTATACCCGGATCAAGGACGCTGGCCTGATTGATGTGCGTGATATCGATCAGTTCTATGATGAGTCCAAGGGCATGTTCCTGCCGGATCGATTCATCAGGGGCCGCTGCCCCAAATGCGATTCAGCCGATCAATATGGTGACTCCTGCGAGAAATGTGGCAGCACCTATAATCCGACCGACCTCAAAGATGCTCGATCAGTCTTGAGTGGCACCGCGCCGGTGATGCGTCAATCGGAGCACTACTTTGTTCGCCTCGGTGAGATGACAGAACTGCTCAAGAATTGGGTTGATTCGGGCCACCTGCAAAGCGAGGTGTCGAACAAGCTGCAGGAGTGGTTCACCGACGGCCTTCGTGACTGGGATATCTCTCGCGATGCGCCATATTTCGGCATTCGCATTCCCGGCACCGAAGACAAGTTCTTCTATGTCTGGATGGACGCTCCAGTCGGTTATCTGGCCAGTTTCAGGGATTATTGTCAGTCGGTGGACAAGGATATCGACTTCGATGCCTTCATTTCCCCGGACAACGACACCGAAATGGTGCACTTCATCGGCAAGGACATTCTGTATTTCCATACCTTGTTCTGGCCCGCCATGTTGTCGGCGGCCGGTATGCGCTTGCCCAGCGCCGTCCATGTGCACGGGTTTCTGACCGTCGATGGCGAGAAAATGTCCAAGACTCGGGGAACGTTCATCAAGGCATCGACCTATCTGGAACAACTGCCACCGGATTATCTGCGTTACTACTATGCCTCGAAGCTCGGTGACGGCTTGTCCGATATCGATCTGAACCTGGAAGACTTCGTCGCTCGGGTCAATTCAGACCTGGTCGGCAAGTTCATCAATATTGCCAGCCGCTGCGCTGGCTTCATCAGCAAGCAGTTCGATGGCCGACTGGCCGATTCCATGGACAACCCGGCCTTGTTCGAGCAGGCAGCCGGTCAAGCGGATGAAATTGCCGCACTGTACGACGCCCGAAAATACAATCAAGCCATTCGCGCCATCATGGCGATAGCGGATGAGACCAACCGCTATATTGCCGAACAGGCGCCGTGGACGCTGATCAAACAGGACGACCAGCGCGAACGCGTCCAGCAGATCTGCACGACCGGGATCAATCTGTTCCGTACACTGATGGTGTATCTGAAACCAGTCATTCCGCACACCGCCGTGGCGGCCGAAACCTTCCTGAACGACGGCCAGCTGAGCTGGGATGACGCGCGCACACCGCTGCTCGGTCATGCCATTGCACCGTTCAAGGCGCTGATGACCCGATTGGAAACAAAAAGCCTTGATGTCATCATTGAGGCCAGCAAGGACGACCTGGTCGATCGTGACGCCGCAGCGGCAGCAGAAATGACTGGCCCCCTGGCCGATGACCCGATTTCCGATCAGATCGAATTCCCCGACTTTGCCAAGCTTGATCTGCGGGTGGTCAAAATCATTCAGGCAACGCATGTCGACGGTGCCGACAAATTACTGCAGCTGACCCTGGATCTGGGCGGAGAAACTCGCCAGGTGTTCGCTGGCATCAAGGCCGCTTATGCGCCCGAAGACCTCGAGGGTCGACTGACCGTGATGGTCGCCAATCTGGCCCCGCGGAAAATGCGCTTTGGGCTTTCCGAAGGGATGGTATTGGCCGCAGGACCTGGTGGCGATGATATTTTCATTCTCTCACCGGATGACGGTGCCACGCCAGGCATGCGGGTCAAATAGGCCGTGTCATGATGCAACGGGCTGCCCATGACTGACCTGATTCAGATCATCATTGCAGCGGCCTTCGTCAATAACTTCGTGCTGGTCCAGTTCCTCGGCCTGTGCCCGTTCCTCGGCACCTCAGGCCACAGCGAGAGCGCCACGGGCATGGCCATGGCGACCGCGCTGGTGCTGACCGTCTCATCGATGGTCAGCTATCTGGTCGATGTCTGGCTGCTGCAACCGTTCGGGCTGGGCTATCTTCGCACCGTCCTGTTTATCGTGCTGATTGCCGTGGCTGTGCAGTTGACCGAGCTGATCATTCGCAAATCCTCACCGTTGCTGCACCAGACCCTGGGTATTTTCCTGCCGCTGATCACCACCAACTGCGCCGTGCTCGGTGTGGCCCTGCTGAACCAGCGCCAATCTCACAGCCTGATCGAGTCGGCCGCCTATGGACTGGGCGCCGCCGCCGGATTTGGCCTGGTACTGATCCTGTTTGCGTCCATTCGCGAACGACTCAAGCTGGCCGACATTCCTGAGTCTTTCCAGGGTGCCGCCATTGCCATGATGACGGCCGGACTGATGGCGCTCGCATTTATGGGCTTCTCCGGTCTGGGCAACCTGTGAGTACCACGGTCCTGCTGGCGCTGATTGCCGTCATCGTCCTGATCGGTGCACTGGGCGCAGTGCTCGGATTTGCCGCCAGCCGCCTGAGTTCGGACGTGGGCCCGGTGGTCGAACAGGTCAATGCCATCCTGCCTCAGACCCAGTGCGGTCAGTGCGGCTACCCTGGTTGTCTTCCCTACGCTCGGGCGATTGTGGATGAAGAAGTTGCGTTCAATCAATGCCCACCTGGCGGTGAGACAGTCATCGGTGAGTTAGCAGAACTGCTCGGCCGCGACCCTTTGCCGCTGAACCCGGAAAACGGTGAAGTCAAACCGGCCATGGTGGCATGGATTATCGAGGAGGACTGTATTGGCTGCACCAAATGTATACAGGACTGTCCAGTGGATGCCATCGTCGGCACTGCCAAAATGATGCACACCGTCATCGCGCAAGAATGCACCGGCTGTGAACTCTGCTTACCACCCTGCCCGGTCGATTGCATCGTGATGATCCCGGTCAACGCCCAACGCCAAGCTCTGACAACAGTCGACATCCTGAACGTGAGACTCCCGGCATGAGCATCGACGCCCCCCAGGATATCGGTCAGCGTTTCTGGCGATTCCACGGTGGACTGAGCTTGCGCCACTGGAAACAGATGTCACTGCAACATGGTCTGGAGCAGGCACCCTTGCCGGCGCAGTTGATCGTGCCGATTGATCAGCAAATCGGAACGCCGGCAGAGCTGACGGTATCGGTCGGCGACACGGTGCTTGGCGGTCAGGCACTGACGCGTCGCACCGAGGCGCATCATGTCAACGTGCATGCACCCTCCTCAGGTCGCATCACGGCGATCGAAGACCGACCAGTGATCCACCCCCGCCTGGACTGTCAACGCTGCGTGGTCATTGACACCGATGGCGAGGATCATCAAACCACCTTACCTGCTTGGGACCACTGGCCTGAGTACAACCACGAGGCGTTGCGCGAGCGTCTCGCCGAAGCCGGTCTTGCTGGCCTCGGTGGTGCCCTGTTCCCTACCCATCTGAAGCTCGACCGTAGCACCGAGCAACCAACCCGCCTGCTGATCATCAACGGTGCCGAATGCGAACCCTACATTGCCGCCGACGAGAGCCTGATGCGCTGGCGACCCGAGCAGGTCCTGCTGGGCGCACAGATCCTGTCGCGAATTCTCGACGCTGAACAATGCGTCATAGCCATCGAAGATCAGATGGGCGAGGTGGAGAATCATCTCCGACAGACACTCAAAGCGCTGCAGATCGACAATCTGGCCATCATCAAGGTGCCCACCATCTATCCCGAAGGCGGTGAACGACAACTGATCCGCGTGCTGACCGGTGATGAGGTGCCAGCCGGCGGCCTGCCCCAGGACCTGGGTGTGGTGGTCCAGAATGTCGGCACAGCTGCTGCCAGCTATCAGGCTGTCGTCGATGGTCAGCCGCTGATTTCCCGGGTGGTCAGCGTGACCGGTCGCGGGGTGAATCATCCGGTCAACCTGGAGGCCAGAATTGGCACACCGGTCTGGTTTCTGATCGAGCAGGCCGGTGGTTACACCGAACAGGCCGCTCGACTGGTCATGGGCGGACCACTGATGGGTATCTCACTGCCTGATGATGATCGCCCTGTAACCAAGGCCAGCAATTGTCTGCTGACAATGATCGACACTGATATTCAGCCGGTTGCCGAAGAGATGCCCTGTATCCGCTGCGGCAAATGCAGTGAGGTCTGCCCTGCGGCGTTGCTGCCCCAGCAACTGCTGGCTCAAATTCGCGGCAATCAGCTCGAAGAAGCTCGTGCTCTGCATTTGGATGCCTGCATCGAGTGCGGCTGCTGCGACTATGTCTGCCCGTCTCAGATTCCGTTGACCCAGACCTATCGACAGGCCAAGCACGACCTCGCGCTCAGCGATCTGGCACAGCAACAGGCGGATCGTGCCAGAGATCGACATGAGTTCAAAGAGCAGCGTCTGGCCGAACAGAAGGCCCGTCGCCGGCAACGGCTCGAGTCGAGACGCGAGCAACCTGACAACAGCAAAAGTGACGACATCAAAGCCGCCATTGCTCGGGCTCGCGAAAAGCGACAGGCCGCTGCCGACCAAAACTGCGACGCCACGGAGTCACAGGACTGATGCGACAGTTTGATCCACAGCCTGCCCCACACATTCCTGCGCCCAGCAGCGTCCGGCGGATGATGTTGCAGGTTCTGGTGGCACTGATCCCTGGCATTGCTGCCCACGTCTGGTTCTTTGGGCCGGCCATTGCGATCCAGCTGATCCTGGCCTGCGGTTTTGCTTTGGGTTTCGAAGCACTGTGCCTTAAAGCCCGAGGTCGACCCTTGCTGCCTTACCTCAATGACCTGAGCGCACCCTTGACAGCGGTGCTGTACGTCTTGTGTCTGCCGCCGCTGATGCCCTGGTACACCACCGCCATCGGGCTGCTGTTTGCGATTGTCGTCGCCAAGCATCTGTATGGCGGCCTGGGACACAATCTGTTCAATCCGGCGATGGTTGGCTATGCGGTCATCCTGGTCGCCTTTCCGCTGCACGCCACCTCCTGGTTGCCACCGGCCAGTCTCGCCGAGAACCCGATCGGCTTGATGAGCGCCCTGGAGGCGATCTTCACTGGAGGCTTGCCCGCGCCTCTGAGCTTTGATGCAATCACCGAGGCCACACCACTGGATCATTGGCAAAATGGCATCTCGTCAGGACAGATGATGAGTGAAATCCGCCAGAGCCCGGTGTTTGGGGATTATGGAGGCGTTGGCTGGGAATGGATTGCCAACGGCTATCTGCTCGGCGGCCTGTATCTGATGGCTCGACGAATCATCAGCTGGCGAGTGCCGGTTGCGCTGCTCGGCAGCGTGGTAATTCTGACCCTGCCCGGCTCGCTGATCGATCCCGACACGAACCCGCTGGTGATGGAGCATCTGTTTACCGGCGGCATCATGCTGGCCGCCTTTTTCATTGCAACCGACCCGGTGTCCGGTTCGACCACCCCCAGAGGCATGCTGATCTTTGGTGCCGGCGTGGCCATACTGACCCTGATCATACGGCGCTGGGGTGCTTATCCCGAAGGCATCGCATTCGCTGTATTAATGATGAATATGGCGGTACCCTTGATCGACCGCCACACCAGAACGCGGGTATTCGGCACATGAGCACAGCAGGATCGAGTTTTCGTCTGACCATGATTGCGGTCATTGCAGTCAGCCTGCTGACTGGGATGTATATTGCAACACGCCAACTGGCCGAGGAGCAGCGGCGCAAACACGAGCTTCAGATTCTCGGCCAGGTGCTGGCTGAAGAACTGTATGACAACGACCTGATCGCCGATGCCATTGAACTCACAGGCGTAACGCTGCTCGGTGGTGAGGGACCGAACACAGTCTATCGGGCCTGGCTGAACGGATCACCGAGTGCCGCCATTCTCCAGATCGTCACAGAGCAGGGTTACAACGGTGAAATCGCGCTGCTGGTCGGTATCCGCATGGATGGCACCA
>QIKT01000070.1 GCA_003233095.1 Oceanospirillales bacterium
GCAAGGTACCATCCAGATCGAACAGGACCAGTTGAATTCGAGATTGAAACAGCATCAGAGCTTCCTGTAGCAGGCCATGTAATTGATCGACACATCGCGGTCCAGTTCGGCCTTTCCGCTGAAAGGGTCATAGCGAATACCGGTCAGATCGAGGCGCTCAAACCCATGACGTCGACAACTGCGATCCAGCTCCGAGGGCTTGATGAAGTCGCGGTAGGTATGCGTCCCTCTTGCCAGCAGACCGAGCAAGTACTCTGCGGCCACAATTCCCAGCAGGAACGCCTTGGGTGTCCGGTTCAGCGTGGACAGCACGCACAGTCCACCAGGGCTTAGCATCGAGGAAATGGCCGCGATGATGTCATCCGGTTCTGGCACATGCTCGAGCATTTCAAGACAGGTGATGAGGTCGAACCGATCTTCCTTGCCCGCCTCGATATCGGCAGCGAGCTGTTCAGCGCTTGATCGGCGATAGTCGATCTCCAGGCCACTCTCATCTCGGTGTTGTCTGGCCACATCCAGCGCTTTTGAGGCCAGGTCAATCGCGGTCACATTGGCACCGGCTTCAGCCATAGACTCTGACAGAATACCGCCCCCGCAACCTACATCCAGCAAACGACACTGGTCCAACTCGACAAACTGCGCGATATAGTGGCTTCGGACCGGGTTGAGTTGATGCAGGGGTTTGAAATCACCCTCCGGGTCCCACCAGTGTTCGGCCAGTCGATCAAATTTGGCCAGTTCAGCCGGATCGGCATTAGGCCACTGGGTCTCAAGTGTCGGTTCATGATCCATGAATCATTGCCTCGATGGACTGCTGATAGGTTCTTGCAGTGGCCTTGAGTTCATCCAGGTCCAGCGTCTGCAAATCGCGATTCTGCATCAGGCTGCGCCCGCTGACCCAGCTATGAGTCACTTGCCAGCGCGAGGCCGAATACACAAGATGTGACATCAGATCATACATGGGCATTGTTTCCAGATAATCCAGATCAATTGCGATCAGATCGGCCTGTTTACCAATCTCAACCGAACCGATCTGATCCGACAGGCCCAGCGCATGCGCGCCATTGATTGTGGCCATCTCGAGCGCATAGGCTGCGGGCACGGCGGTCGCATCTTCTGCAACCATTTTGCCAATCAACGCCGCAGTCTTCATCTCGCCCATCAGGTCCAGATCATTATTGCTGGCCGCCCCATCGGTCCCCAGAGCGACATTCACTCCAGCCTGCCTGTAGCGTTCAACCGGACAGTAGCCGCTGGCCAGCTTGAGGTTTGATTCGGGACAATGCAGCACATGAACACCCTGCTCGGCCACCCGAGCAATTTCGTCATCAGTGACGACCGTCATATGGACCGCCATCAATCGTTCATTCAGAAAGCCGAGACGATCCAGTCGTTCGATCGGACGCACCCCATGGGCATCGATAGATGGCTGAAGTTCAGCCACTGATTCATGCAGGTGAATCTCGATTGCCAGATTGACCGTTTCCTGCGCCTGTCTGATCCTCTCAAATGAGACATCGCTGACCGTGTAGGGAGCATGTGGTGACCAGGACGCCGAGATCAGCGGCTGATCAGCCAGTGACTGAGCAAATTCGATGCCGCGACTGATATAGCTGTCAATATCGCTTGCCCAGGCGGTTGGAAAATCGATCACCGGTGTGCCCACCACCGCTCTGAATCCCGCAGCGGCATAGGTATCTGCAGCAGCATCAGGAAAGAAATACATGTCATTGCAGCAGGTTGTGCCGCCGCGAATCATTTCGCCAACCGCCAGTCGTGTGCCATCCCGAACCGATTGATCGCAGACCAACTGCGACTCGACCGGCCAGATTCTCTGTTCCAGCCAGGGCATCAGTGGCATGTCATCGCCAATTCCTCGCATCAGACTCATGGCTGAATGGGCATGTGCGTTGATCAATCCGGGCATCAGCACATGCGATTTCAGGTTCAACACGTGATTCGACTCATAGCGATCGTTCAGATCGTCCACAGGCAGCACGTCAAGGATGACACCCTGATCGATCACCACAGCCTGATAATCGAGCACATGGTGTTGCGGGCGAATGGGCAGCAGATAGCGCGCCTTGATGATCAGATCGACCTTCTGCATCATGCAAACTCCTCGGTAAAATTGATAACCTGAGCGATCATCTCAGCGCCCTGCAGACACATCAACAGACGATCAATGCCCATCGCAACCCCCGAACAGGCTGGCAAGCCATGCTCAAGCGCAGCCAGCAAGCGATGATCGACAGGCATCGGCGATTTGTTCATCGCCACGCGCACCTGGTTCTCCTGCTTGAAGCGCGTGGCCAGTTGGTCGGCATCACACAGCTCGTCGTAACCATTGGCCAGCTCTATCGAACCGAAAAATACTTCAAACCGCAGTGATCGACTGTGATCGTCAGGGTCGATTCGGGCCAGCGCCGCTTGGTCGGCCGGATAGCGACTGATCACATGCAAAGCTCCGTCGGTCAGTGCCGGCTGAACCTGCATGGCCATCAGATAGTCAATGCATGTCGCGCGGTCTGATTCAGAGATCATCAGGCCATGCTGAGACGCCACAGACGCCAGATCCTGATCGCTGGACTGAATCGGGCAAACGCCAACGACCCCGTTGAACAAGCGCACATAGTCATGCTGCTGGATGTCAGGACACTGATCGACCTGGGTGAAGCAGCATCGCAGCAGACACAGCACCTCATCAATCAATGGCTGCATCACCCATCCGGGGCGATACCATTCGAGCATGGTGAACTCCGGATTGTGTTGACGACCGGACTCGCCTGCCCGGAACACGCGACCCAGTTCGTAGATCGGCTCAGGTTCATGAGCCAACAGACGCTTCATTGGAAACTCCGGCGAGGTCCGCAGCCAGCGAGGGTCTTCTGCCTGCTGGTTGGCAACGCCGAGACTGTCTATATGCGGGTCAGTATTGCCCGCACTAGACATCATAGGTGTCTCGACTTCAAGCACGCCTCTATGCTCGAAGAACTCGCGAATGGATCGATACAGGCTTGCGCGCATCCTCCGGGATGTGGTCGTGGCCAGAGGTGACCAGTCCAGTTGAGTCACTCGGATGCTTATTCCTTCACTCGTCCCACGTACTCGCCGGTACGCGTATCAATCCTGACCAGGTCACCTTCGGGAACAAACAAGGGCACTTTGACGACCGCGCCGGTTTCAAGTATGGCCGGCTTGCTGCCGCCACCGGAGGTGTCACCCTTGACACCAGGATCGGTCTCGGTAATTTTCAATTCGACAAACTTGGGCGGTTCAACAATCAGCGGCGAGCCGTTGTACAGAGTCACGACGCAGACATCCTGTTCCTTGAGCCACTTGATGGTCTCGCCAACCGCGCTCTCATCCGCCTGGTGCTGATCAAAGCTGGTCGGGTCCATGAAGTACCAGAATTCATTGTCACTGTAGAGATATTGCAGTTCTATTTCGAAGACATCCGCCGCTTCGACTGACTCACCGGATTTGAAGGTCTTATCGGTCACTCGGCCATTTTTCAGATTGCGCACACGGGCGCGATTGAATGCCTGACCCTTGCCAGGCTTGACGAATTCGTTCTCGACGATCAGGTACGGATCACCATCCAGCATGATTCGCAGGCCTGACTTGAATTCATTGGTATTGTAAGATGCCATACTGATTTCCTTGCGATATGTGTGGGTTTACAAGCCGGCACAGCTTAAAATGGCGCTATCTTATCGCGAATCCGGATTGCACGCAGCAGCCCATGAGTCGTCCAGTCAAAAAAACTACTGCCGCCAGGGATGAGCCCACCAGCATCCAGTGGCGTGGCCAGCAACGCCTGCATAGCCAAACGACACCCGAGAGTGTCTCCGCCGATCGCCCCTTCAACGGCGAGGCGATGGATCAGTTTGCATTTCGAATCACCAAGACCCTTCAGACTCAGATTGACTCATCAGATCCGGATGACCCTATCCTGAAACAGTTCTGGCCCGATGATGCAGAGATGATTCCAGTCAGCGGGTTTACCCAGGATGCCGTTGGTGACCAGTTGGTCATGCCTGTTCCGGGGCTGTTGCACAAATATCCAGGCCGTGTGCTGTTGACGACCACCTCGGTCTGCGCAGTCCACTGTCGGTATTGCTTCAGGCGACATTTTCCCTATCAGATGGCGGTTGCCAGCCGACAGCAATGGCAGCCCGTTCTGGATTACATTCAGGCACATCCTGAGGTTCACGAAGTGATTCTGAGCGGAGGAGACCCTCTCAGCCTGTCCACCGACAAGCTCAGAGGTTTGACCGATCAGCTGCAACAGATCGACCATGTCACCACCTTGAGGATCCACAGTCGCACACCGGTCGTTCTGCCTGATCGAGTCACAGCAAACTTTATTGATTGGATGAAGTCGATTAAACTTCTCAAAATCATGGTGTTACACGTCAATCATGCCAAAGAGCTCAGCACTAGAGCGCGACAGGCATTGATGCGCATCCGCGACACTGACTGCCTGCTGCTGAATCAGGCCGTTTTACTCAAGGGTGTCAATGACACACTGAAGGCTCAATGCGACTTGTCGCATCATTTAGTTGAATCCGGTGTGCTACCCTATTACCTCCATCTTCTGGACAAGGTTGAGGGCACCGCCCATTTTGAAGTGGATGAGGGTCGTGCCGTCGAACTGGTCACCGCCATGAGACAGACACTGCCGGGTTATCTGGTCCCCAGACTGGCCCGGGAAACTGCGGGCGAATCATCAAAGTCCGTCCTTTGCTGAACGCAGACGAACAAACAAGAATAGAGGCAAGCCATTGAAGCAAGACGATGTGTTACGCGTACTGGTCATCACCAATGAGATGGAAGACGCCGAACAATTACTGAGCCAACTCAGAAACGAAGGCATCGCAGTCAGACCCTGCCGCGCCAATGATGAAGACGAACTGGACGACCTGCTGGCCAGCAAACCTCTGGACCTGGCACTGGTCAACGCCCAACACCGAAGCCTCAGCATCAAACTGGTGTGCAATGCGATCCAGAAATGTGGCAAGGATGTGCCGGTCATTGCATTACTGGATGAGTTTTCTGTTGATGGGGTCATAGAATCTCAGGCTAATGGCGCACTGGATGCCATTGACACCGAATCCTCCAAACACATGATCAACGTCGTCCGCCGTGAGCGCGACAACCATAATCTGCGCAAACGCTTTCGCTTCACCGACATCAACTTGGTGGATACCGAAAAGCGCTGCAACGCCCTGCTCGACTCCTCGCGTGATGCCATCGCCTATGTTCATGAAGGCATGCATGTGTATGCTAATCCGGTCTATCTGCAGATGTTCCACCTAGACGACTTCGATGAACTTGAAGGCTTGCCACTGCTGGACATGTTCACCGGCTCTCACGTCAAGACACTGAAGCAGATTCTGCAGAAGGTTTCCAAGGGTGAACCACCACCGAGTGAAATGGAAATCGAGATTGAAGATAACAATGGCGGCAAGAAGGATGTAATGATGGAGTTCTCCTCAGCCAGCATTGATGGAGAATCCTGCAACCAGATCATCCTTCGCGAGAAGCTGGTCGATGCTGAACTTGCCAGGGAACTGAGGGATCTGAAAACGCAGGACCTGGTCACTGGTCTGTTCAACCGTCAGCACATGTTGCAAACCATCCGTGAATCGATTGGCCAGGTGGTCCAGGACAACATCGAGCGATCACTGATCTTTGTCGACATCGACAACTTCGACAAAACTCTGACCCAAATTGGTATCTCAGGGGTCGATCTGGTGCTCGCCGATCTGGCCAAGGTGATCCGCAGTCAGTTGTCAGAGCAGGACATGGCAGGTCGCATTGGCGATCGGAATTTCGCTGTAGTCGGACACAATCACAATCTGGAAGATGCCGAAGCACTGGCCGAAAAAATTCGGGTGGCGATCGAGGACAACATCTCCGAAGTCGATAACAAATCGATCACTCTGACCTGCTCCTTCGGTGTCACCAGTATTGTTGAAAACATCAGCAGTGCCCACGACTTGCTCACCATGGCTACTTCGGCAGCGCATGAAGCAGCTCGCGAGGGCGGCAACCAGGTCCGTGTCCACGATCCGCTGAAGATCAAAGAAGGCGAAACCGGCGATCAACTTCAGGTCATCAGCATGGTCAAGAAGGCCATTGAGGAAGACCGGCTAATCCTCTATTACCAGCCCATTGTCAGCCTGCATGGTGAAGAAGGCGAATACTACGAAGTACTGATGCGTTTGCAGGACGAGGAAGGCAATGTGGTGCCTCCGGGTAGCTTCATGCCGGTGCTGATGGAGCATGATCTGGTCAAACTGCTGGACCGCTGGGTCATCATGAACAGCATCAAGTCTCTGGTCAAACAGAGAGAGCGCACCGGCAATCCGGTGACCTTCTTCATTAAAGTCACCGCCCGCACGCTGGACGACCCAACTGTCCTCAGCTGGATTGCCAAACTGATGCAAGAGCATCGCATCAGCGGCTCGTCGATGGTCTTCGAAATGCCGGAAAGCAAATTGATGACCAACTTGAAGACCGCCAAACAATTCGTCAAGGGTCTCAAGGAACTACACTGCAAATTTGCCATTGAGCAGTTTGGCAGCGGTCTCAATTCATTCCTGATCCTCAAGCACCTGCCTGCGGACTACCTGAAAATCGATCGGACCTTCATGCAGAATCTGCCGAAAAACGAAGAACATCAGGAAAAGATCAAGGAGATCGCGCAACAAGCGACTAACATTGGCAAGCAAACCGTGGCAGAATTTGTCGAGGATGCGGCCAGCATGTCGATACTCTGGCAGTGTGGTGTGAGTTTCGTGCAGGGTAATTTCCTGCAGGAGCCAGAGAAGTCCATGAGCTACGAATTCAACTAAACGAATTCGGGCGAGGGTCACCTGAGCAGTGGCGCACTCGCTCGATTCATCAACCGTACAGTTTTCCACAGACACAATACAAACGCCGATCACTGTCATGTCATTGCAAACCGCTGGATGATGGCAGATGGGTGGAATGATTCCCTGCGGATACTTGACCGGGTCAACCCGCAATCGTGACCAGAATTCGAACCACATCAGGAGCATAGTCCATGACAGCTAGCAACGCAGTGCCGAAAGACGAAAAGACGATCCTGGGGCACCCCCGGGGTCTGTTCATTCTGTTTTTCACCGAGATGTGGGAGCGATTTTCCTACTACGGGATGCGTGGTCTGCTGATCATCTATCTGACTCAGCACTTTTTGTTTTCCGATGAGAAATCATCCATTATTTACGGTGCCTACACCGCACTGGTTTATGTCATGACCATCATTGGCGGCTCGCTGGCGGACAAGTATCTGGGCAGTCGCAAGGCGGTCACGTTCGGCGCGATTCTGTTGGTACTTGGCCACATCGGCATGGCATTCGAGGGCAACGGCGCGGTCGAAACCCTGGAGTACAACGGCGGCGAATACGTCATGACCCTGGATGGTCGCGGCGGTGACGCACGTCCCATCATCGTTCAGGGGGACGCTCAGTCGTTTGTGAATTATCTGCCGGACGGCACAATCGAGATTGAAACCCCGGAAAATCTCGGTCTTCCAGCCAGCATTCCGGGCGGCAGCTATGTCACTCGAATCGAACGTGAAGAGTTCTACGTCAATGTGCTGTACCTGTCCCTGGCACTCATTATCGCTGGTGTTGGATTCCTGAAAGCCAACATCTCGACGATGGTAGGGGCGCTGTACGGATTCGGCGACACCCGCAGGGATTCGGGCTTCACCTTGTTCTACATGGGCATTAATTTGGGTGCGTTCCTGTCCTCGATCACCTGTGGCATCATCGGCATCGTCTACGGCTGGAAATACGGCTTTGGATTGGCCGGCATTGGCATGATCTTTGGCCTGGCTACCTTCTTGTGGAAGCAGCATTGGCTCGAAGGCAGAGCAGAGCCACCTAACCCGGCCAAGCTGAAAGAAAAGGCATTTGCTTTCATCAACTACGAGTGGATGTGCTATCTGATCGGTTTTGGCATCATTGCCCTGTCCATGTTTTTCGTCAAGCACCCTGAAATCATGGGCGGAATTCTGGGCCCGCTCGGCGTTATCATGTTCCTGTTCCTGGTGGGTTATGCCCTCACAAAGCTGGTCGGTGATGAGCGCAAGCGGATGTTTGCTGCGATCTACTTCGTGTTGGCACAGGTTCCATTCTGGGCGCTGTTCGAGCAGGCTGGCTCGTCGCTGAACCTGTTCACTGACCGGCTGGTTAATCGTGACTTTCTCGGCTGGTCGGTCCCGGCTCCGGTCTTTCAATCGCTGAACGCCTTGTTCATCTTCACCTTTGCACCACTAATGGCCTGGCTGTGGATCTGGCTGGCCAAACGCAACAAGAACCCATCCACACCAGTCAAGTTCTCGTTTGGCGTATTCCTGGCAGGCCTCGGCTTCCTGGTGCTGGTCTGGGGCATGAATTCAGCCGGTGCAATAGGCATGACTCCCGTCATCTTCATCTTCCTGATCTACTTCATTCACACCATGGGCGAGTTGATGGTCAGCCCGGTAGGACTGTCTGCGGTCACCAAGCTGGCACCTGTTCAGGCCGTTGGTATGACCATGGGAGCGTGGTTCCTGTATTCGGGCCTGTCCAACTTCCTCGCCGGCATCATTTCACGCGGCACGGGCGCTAAAACCATTGGCGGACAGATCACTGATGTGGCTGCTGCCAAGGCAACCTATATTGAGGTGTACTCGTCAGTGGGTTACATAGCGATGATCATCGCGCTTGGCATGTTGCTGATCTCTCCGCTGATCAAGAAACTGATGGTCGGTGCTGACTGAGCCTGGCCTCATCATCATTCGAACCAACTATGGGGTTGTGTCTCACTGACACAGCCCCATTTTTTATTCCATGCCCATCTACGAATATCGAGCCACCTTAGACAAGACTGCCTGCGCGCACTGCGGCTGTGGCTTTGATGTGCTGCAAAAACTGTCTGAGCCGGTCCTGGAGGTCTGTCCTGAATGCGGTGAAACTGTCCACCGAATCATCAGCGCACCCAACTTGCAGAACTCCGGCATGGGCAAGGACGTGCTGAACCACGATCACATTGCAAAGCACGGATTCACGCAGTACAAAAAAGCCGGTGGTGGGGTGTATGAGAAAACCGCAGGTGATGGACCCAGATTTATCTCGGGAAAAGACAAGAAACCGATCTGATCGGTTACGAAGCAAGTTCAGTCATTCATGGCACTGATGTCTCGGAGCACTCTCAGACAGCGCCAGAAAACCCATTCACTCATCACCACCCAGGTCAGTCTATCCAGGGAGTCTGTCGGGCTTGACATGACCCAGGGGAGCTCCGGGTTTGGTCAGATTTTTCGATCTTTTCATTAAATAGCGGTGCTCTTCGCCTCAAAAGATCGAAAAATCTGACTCAAATCGACTTTTCCTTGCGACGACCCGTTAAGTCAGACAGGCTGCCTGGCCTGTCAAACAGCCAGCGCAAACCCAGTCGGTAGCTCGCCATACTATCGGCAGAGTGTGTGCCGCCCTCGATCGTTGCGGTGTGCAATGACCACGGGATATCCTCTCGTTGATGCCAGTGTGCAAACCACTCCAGAACAGAACGCCTGAATTCGGGATGATCTTCGGAACCGCTGGTCACGACCAGCCCCAGGTCATTTCGAGTCGCTGCATTGGCCGGGGCAAAGAATCGTTCACGACCCGGAACCAACACCGGATTACTGGCAATCCGACCCCAGAACAGATCCGGATCGGTCCATCCCGAGTACAGCACCAGATACCCTCCTCGGCTCTGTCCGAACAGAATGCGCCGAGTCGGATCCGTTCGATAACGCTGCTCGATATCGGGAATCAACTCGGTTTTGAGAAATTGCAGGAATCTGTCCGCGCCGCCCTGTTCCTCATTTGCATCCTCTGCTTGTGCTGAAAAATCATAACCGCGCCGATTCACCGATGGATCGAATGAACCATAGGCAATGCCCACGACAATGGCTTCTGGCAGCTTGTCATCGTAAGTCAGAAACAGATGGTTGGATGCCAGAATCGGAAACAGCGAGTCACCATCGAGCAAATACACCACCGGATAGTGGCCAGACGTGTCCTCGTCATAGCCTTGTGGCAGCCTGATGTAGATATGGAGTGGACGGCCTACCGCATCTGAATCATGTACATAGTAATCGCCAGCGAGTGCGGGCAGATGATCTAGCGGCACTAGCGATTCAGCACCCTGTTTCAATTCTGCATTGGTAGACAGACACCCCGACAGGACTATCAGCACGAGTGTCCAGATCGCCGTATATTTCAGCAACATCGAGCCAGCCCTCCCATCAGTCATTGAGCAGCTGCTCCCTCAGCATCGCAAAGCGAGACCGATCCCGGGCCGAGACATCGGGCCAGGCCATATGGAGACTGCTCAATGAGCGGTTGATGATGTCGGCGACGGTATAGCGCATGAAGACCTTGTCATCTGCCGGAATCACATACCAGGGGGCATGAGGCCTGGAAGTAGCATTAATGACATCCTGATAACAGTCCATGTACTGATCCCAATAGCCTCGCTCAAACGCATCCCCTTCATGGAACTTCCATTGTTTCTCAGGGGTATCGAGTCGGCTCAGGAATCGATTGCGTTGCTCATCACGAGAGTGTTTCAGCCAGAACTTGATCACAACGGTGCCAGATCGTGCCATGTGCTCTTCGAAGCGACGGATGGATTCGAACCGCTGCTGCCAGAGCACATCAAGGTCATCATGAGGCGGCAGTCGCTGACCACCCAGGTACTTCGGGTGCACTCGAACCACGAGCACTTCCTCATAATAGGACCGATTGAATACGCCGATACTGCCGCGCTTGGGCAATACGCAGTTGCTGCGCCAGAGAAAGTCATGTTCAAGCTCCAGCTTCGAGGGTGCCTTGAATGAGTGTACATTCAGGCCAACTGGGTCAACTCGCCGGAAGACCGAACGGATGGTACTGTCCTTGCCTGCCGCATCGAGTGCCTGAAAAACCAGTAGCACGCCATAGCGGTCATGCGCATAGAGCTGGCGCTGTAGTTGGTCCAGTATGCGGGTCTCATCTTCCAGCATCGCTTTGAGGGCCTTGCGATTGGGCACACCGTCCGGTGGCGTGGTCTGGAACTGCTGGTGAATGGTGTCACCATTATAAGAGACCCGATACGGGCTTGAGGCGGGGTCAAACAGCGGCTTGTTCATTCTGTGTATCCTGCTGAGGCTGGTAGAGAGCCGGATCGGTCAACACCGGTTCCAGCGCGCGAATCAGACGGCCTGCGTAATCGTTGATACCGGCTTCGGTTGCTATCAGATCCTGACGAATTTCAATGCCCAGACAGGCAAGATTGGCCGCCTCTCCGTGCACATCGATAGTGTAGTCCTCTGGATGCCGCCCTGAATAGGGGGCGTTATCTCCTACCGCCAGGTAGTTCTGGGCGCGCAGTCCTGCAATCAGCGGCTCGGCCAATCGGCTCGCGCGATCCCACAAGATTCCGATTTCGATATTGCGCACTTCGGTCTTGTAGACCGGGGTGAAACTGTGAATCGAGATCAGAACAGGCGACACTCCCTCGACCGTAAAGCGGTTGATCTCATGCTCCAAACCGTCATGAAACGGTTTGAACAACTCATTGATACGGACATTGCGATGTTCGGCAGTCAGATCCATATTGCCCGGAATCCACTGGGATTCGGAACGCTCCCGAAAGCAGTTGCGATCATTGATCGATCGATTCAGATCGGTGACCAGTCTGGAATAATTAGCTTTGATCAGGCGGGCATCGAAATGATCAGAGAGCGCCCTGGCCACCCCGACCGCGTTGATATCCCAGCCGATATGTCGCCGCAGCGAATCGCCGGACAGCCCGAGATTGTTCAGCGATCTTGGGACTTGCCAACTAGCATGCTCGCAGACCAGCAGCAATCGGCTTTTTCCATTCGGGTTGAGGACCGAAAAGGCTGGTGGTTCGCCCGCAGCGATCAATGGTTGTGGCGCTTGTTGTTCACTCATAGTTGCGTTGGTGCACTCCCTGGCTCATGGATGACGAGCGTTGAATGACCTGAAATCGTAAACCGTCACACACACGGTTTCGAATCCGAGGGCAATGCGCTGTCATGAGACTGACAAGATCATACCGCCCGTACCGTGACAATTGAATCCCTTCACGCTCAATTTCCTGTCTGAACTTGAACACTGGCACGACCCAACCGCTCAGCAGCAGCTCTTGGCGCTGCACAAATTTTGCGTCTGGGTGTCGCTCAGTCTCGAAGAGCGCTTGTTTCGGAAGGCAGAATTCGGAGATCCGAATCCTCTCACCTCAACCAGACGATGCCCGCTCGTCTCGACGAGTTTCACACAAATTCACATTTCACAGCTTCACAGGCCACCCTTGACTGGCGCATGATTGATCTACCAGATTTGCATGACTGAAAGGAGCCATCCGTGGGATCACGCGTACAACAGTATCGAAGCAAGCAGACCAACGACGAAGTCTATGCCATGCTCTGGGATCAGGATCGTCAGGAAGACGCCGAGATCTTCATCGAATACTGTGTGCAGTCCTACAAAGAAGGCTACAAGGCACTCAACTGGTTCTCTTACGTCACCTCAGAACAACCCACCATGGTGCTGTGCCGGATCGACGAGAAAGGGAATATTCAGTACAAGCCACTGTCTATTCAAATATTCATGCAGGAATACCAGCAGGTCGCTTGAGCCTTCAGTTCGACTGATCAACGTATCGCTCGAACAGCGCTACGCCCTGTTTTCGTGCCGCTGAGAGTTCCTTTGCATTCCACATCGATTCCCGGGAGCCTCTGAACAAGTCGTGATCGGCTGTCTTGAGCGTGAACTACGCCCGCTGGGCGTTGCATGAGCTGAGCCATAGCACCACTATGACTCAACTCATGCGCCTTGATCGGGACGCATTTCCCTTCTCAACCCAACTCGGCCCGACTTGTTCAGAGGCTCCCTGGCAGCTTATTTCTCGCGACCCTTCAGAACGGTCATAACATCAGCCAGCGACAAACCCTGATCCTGTAGCAGAATCATCAGGTGAAAGATCAGGTCAGCGCCTTCTTGAGCCAGTTCATCCCGATCGCCCTTGACGCCGGCCAGCGCCGCTTCGACGCCCTCCTCGCCTACCTTTTGGGCAATGCGCGAGGTGCCCTTCTTGAACAGGCTGGTGACGTAACTGGCCTCGCTTGGCTCGTCGCGGCGCCCAATGATGACCTGCTCCAGCCGAGCCAGCCGAGCCAGTTCCGGTGCTACCGGCTGCTCGCCATCGAAACAGGTGGTTGTTCCAGTGTGACAGGTCGGCCCATTCGGTCGGGCCATCACCAACAGGGTATCGTTGTCACAATCGAGATGCATTGATACCAGGCCCAGCGTGTTCCCGGAGGTCTCACCTTTGGTCCACAATATCTTGCGCGAGCGGCTGAAAAAGGTGA
>QIKT01000181.1 GCA_003233095.1 Oceanospirillales bacterium
GCGAAGATGCTTGACGAACACCTCTGGCGTCTTCCGCTGATTGCCACCATCGGCCTGCCGCCCACTTCTGCGGAGACTGGGGCAGCCGATTGATTCGATCGAACGTCTCCAAGGTCAGTTCAGACATGCTGACCTTTCGAAATCACAGCACCCAGCATGCGTTTTTCTCCGATGCACGGCGTTTTTCGTAGATCAATGACTTTCGCCACATCCCCCTGCCAAACTGCAGCGTTACTCTGACTGTGCAGGTGATGGCATGAAAGGCAACGGCATGGTGCTTGCCGGAGTCCGGACTCATCAGTTCCCGATTGCAGAGTCTGTCCTCAAGCCACTGACCTTTTTTTCAGAATGGTGGAATATTTTTGAAACCTTTTTGAATCAACCCGGTCTATGTGTATAAGCCTGCAGGCGAGACTCACCTCCCTCCCTTAGTGAGTCTCAGGAGACGATGTTCCCCCAAACTCGCTCCAAACCCCGTTCCGGGGGGGGTCCCCTTCCCCCTCGGAACACCTTTGTCCCAAAACATCTGTATTCAATCAGTCCGATATGGTCTCAAGACCCAGCCAATCACGTGGTTTCAGATAATCACTGATCAGGCGCGCCTCCTCGCTGCCGGCCACAGGTTCGAACTGATAACCCCAACGGGCCACTGGCGGCATCGACATGAGGATCGATTCGGTTCGACCGCCTGATTGCAGACCAAACAGTGTTCCCCGATCATACACTAGGTTGAATTCAACATACCGGGCTCGTCGAAACTCCTGCCATTGCTTGTGTGACTCGTCATAGACTGTGTTCATGCGACGCTCGACGATGGGCAGATAGGCTTCGGTAAAATGATCGCCGATCGAACGTGTCACCTCGAATGCCTGCGAGAAACCACCGTCATCGAGATCGTCGAAGAACAGCCCCCCCACTCCTCTGGTTTCCTGCCGATGCGGCAGATAGAAATAGTCATCACAGCAGCGTTTGTAGTGCAGATATCGCTCTTCGCCGCAGGCTTTTTGTGACACCTGATGCCAATGAATCGCATCCTCATCAAAACCATAACAGGGCGTCAGATCAAAGCCGCCGCCAAACCACCAGATCGGTTCCTGATCGTCGGATTCTGCGATGAAAAAACGCACATTGGCATGCGACGTCGGCACGAAGGGGTTGATCGGATGAATCACCAGCGAGACACCCATGGCCTGGAATCCTCGCCCGGCCAGTTCCGGCCTGGATGCACTGGCGCTGGGCGGCAGTTGCTGGCCATGCACGTGTGAGAAATTGACGCCCGCCTTGTCGAACACCTGGCCGTTGGACAACACGCGGGTCAAACCACCACCTCCGGCTTCACGGACCCAGGGATCATTGGTGACCTGAATATCAAGGTCAACAGCGATCAACGCGTCGATGATGGTCGATTGCAGTTCCAGCAGATAGGCTTTGACGGGTTCAATCATGGAGGCTCCGGGTCACTCAGGATCTGAGGATCTCGCCACTGCGCGCGTGGCGAATTCTGGACGGTCTGGTCTGGCCCCCTAATTCGCCTTCAAGAACGGGCAATTGATCATGGAAAAACTGCTCGACGTCTTCAAGTGTTCTCGCTGGCGGCTGGCCGGAGATGTTGGCCGATGTCGAGGTCAGACAAGCTCGCAGACCGTCGCAAAGGGCGCGAACCACTGGGTGAGAGCTGATGCGAACTGCCACATGGCCGTCGCGAACAATGGGATGATTCAAACGTTGCTGTGCTGCCGGCATGATCCAGGTTTCCGGACCCGGCCAACTGGGTAGGATGTGTTCCAGAGGTTGCTCTGGATCGATCCAGCCGGTCAGCTGATCCAGCTCTGATGCAATCAGGATCAGTCCTTTGACCAACGGCCGCTGCTTGAGCCGCCAGATGGCTTCCATAGCAGGCAGTTCTTCGGGATCACAACCGATGCCATAGACTGCCTCGGTCGGGTAGATCAACAGTTCACCTCGACCAATGACAGCGATGGCCTGATCCAGGGTGATGCATGTCATCGCTTCGAGCTGTTCAGGTTTTGGCCTTCTTCTTCGGTCGGCGTTTTTTCGCCGGCGTCTTGGCAATGATCTCTTCACACTGCTCAAGCGTCAGATCGGCTGGTTCGACATCCTTGGGAATCTTGCCGTTCTTCTTGCCATCGGTGACATAGGGCCCGTAACGCCCCTTGAGAACTTCGATGACGCTTCCATCGAAGGTCTTGATGGTTTTTTCGGCATCGGCCTTTTTCTTTTCGACGACCAGTTCGCAAGCGCGTTCAGCGGTGATGGTATGCGGATCTTCCTCGGCCGGTATGGAGGCAAACTTGTTGCCATATCGGACATAGGGTCCGAACCGGCCGATGTTGGCTGACAGCGGTTCACCTGCATCGGTCTCACCCAGTTTGCGAGGCAGCTTGAATAATTCCATAGCCTCCTCGAAGGTGATCTTGTCGATCTTCTGACCGGCTCTCAAACTGGCGAACTGAGGCTTATCCTCATCTTCTTTGGTGCCGATCTGCACAAACGGGCCGTAGCGACCCATGCGCACAGAAACCGGTTTGCTGGTCTTTGGATCAGTGCCCAGCTCTCGCTGTTGCATCACATCGGCTCGACTGACGCTCTGTTCCTTCTCTTCAACCTGTTGAATGAAGGGTGTCCAGAAATCACTCAGTAGTGGTACCCAGTCTTTTTCACCACGGGACACAGCATCCAGTTCGTCTTCCAGACGCGCAGTGAATTCATAGTCCACGTAGCGGGTGAAATGGTCAGTCAGAAAGATGCTCACCACCCGACCAATATCCGTGGGCGTAAATCGACGGCTTTCCAGTTCAACGTATTCTCGATTGACCAGCGTCGAGATGATATTAGCGTATGTGGAAGGTCGACCAATGCCAAACTCTTCGAGCGTTTTGACCAGTGATGCTTCGGAGAAGCGTGGTGGTGGTTCGGTAAAGTGCTGATCCGGACGAATCTTGTTGACGCCGACCTTGTCACCCTTCTTCAGAACAGGGAGACGGTTTTCCTTCTGCTTTTCCTTGCCGTCATTGCCTTCCTCGTAAACGCTGAGAAAACCCGGCTCGACCACAGTGGAGCCCGTCGCCCGGAAAATGTTGCCTTCACCGCAGAGAAAGCTCACTGCGACGGTATTGAGGACTGCAGGAATCATCTGACTGGCGACGGTCCGATTCCAGATCAGCGTGTAGAGCTTGTACTGATCATCGTTGAGGTGTGACTTGATTGACTGAGGCGTCAGCTTCGCCGAAGTCGGCCGAATGGCCTCGTGCGCTTCCTGAGCATTCTTGGACTTGGTCTTGTACAGGTTCGGTGACTCGGGCACCTTGTCCTTGCCAAAATCAGTGCCGATCACCTTGCGCAGTTCACCCAGTGCGTCAGTGGAGAGAGTGACCGAGTCGGTCCGCATATACGTGATCAGACCCTGTGGCCCCTGGCCAATATCGATCCCTTCATACAGTTGCTGGGCAACACGCATGGTTTTCTGGGTCGAAAAGCGCAACTTGCGAGCAGCTTCCTGCTGCAATGTCGAGGTAATGAAGGGTGCGGCCGGATTGCGGCGACGCTGCTTGCTGGTCACCTCATCGACCGTCAGGGACCCGTTGGCGGCCTTGTTCAGCTCGTCAAAGGCTTCTGTAGCGCTGGTTTCGTTGTCCAGATCAAACTGCTTGAGCTTGTCGCCGTGCAATTGCCAGAGTTTGGCAACGAAGGTTTGCTCCTGCTTTTCCAGGTCGGCTTCGATTGTCCAATACTCTCTAGGTACGAATGCCTCGATCTCGATCTCGCGCTCGACGATCATTCTCAGAGCCGGACTCTGAACACGACCGGCTGACAGGCCACGCTTGACCTTCTTCCAGAGCAGCGGAGACAGATTGAAGCCCACCAGATAGTCCAGTGCCCGACGAGCCTGCTGGGCGTTGACCATGTCGGTCGACAGCTCACGCGGATTGGCAACGGCGTCATTGACTGCTTTCTTGGTGATCTCACTGAAGACAACGCGATACACGTCCTTGTCCTTGAGCACCTTCTTGGCATCAAGGATTTCCTTGATGTGCCAGGATATAGCTTCTCCTTCGCGGTCAAGGTCAGTGGCCAGATAGATGGCCTGGGCCTTTTTCGCTTCCTTGACGATGGCGTTGATGTGTTTGGCGTTCCGTTCGACATTTTCATAGGTCATGCTGAAATTATCGTCGGGATTGACGGCGCCCTTCTTGGCGATCAAGTCACGCACGTGTCCATACGAGGCGAGGACCTTGAAGTCCTTGCCCAGATATTTTTCAATCGTGCTGGCTTTCGCCGGTGATTCAACTATAAGTAGATTTGCGGCCATGGTTGGGTCTTAGTGTCTGAGTTCTTCGGTTCCGCTGAACAGATGATTTTCCATCCAGGCAAAATTGGCCTCTTGGCCTTTCTGGGTGAACAGCACCATCAGGATGATCCATTTCAGATCATCAAGGTCCACCAACTGCGAATCGAGCGCCATGACGCGGTCAATGACCATCTCACGGCGGTTGGCATCCAGCACGCCTGCGTTTTGCAACACCATCAGAAATCCTCTGGACTCGGCGTCCAGACGCTGTTGTTCGAAATCGCTGAAAATGCGTATTGGCTCTGTGACTGCGTTGCCCAATTCGGGCAACTCACGCTGCTCGGCCAGACCATCCAGCCATTCAAAGGCTTTGTCGACCTCGGTATCACTGAAGCCGGCTTCCAGCAAGGCAGTCTGCATGGTTTCACGATCAGTGTCTTCGGCTGGTTCGTCGTAGAAATAGTTCTCGAACAGATACATCAGCACATCAAGTACATTTTCTTTCATACTGTGGCCTCTTTTCGGCAGTACGCCCCACCGGGGGCTGCTTCAATCAGGTCGTTCAGCTCCAGCATCAACAGCATGGAGGAAACCGCTGCCACGGTCAATCCTGTCGTCTGCACCAGTTCGTCGATCGTGACCGGGTCGAAGCCGATGGCAGACTGCAATGCCTGATATTCCGGATCTGCCCCTGAGATTGGGGCGTTCGTTGTCGGTTCAAGCGTTGCCGCATGCTCGACAGATTGGTTCTGGCCGAGCACCGATTGCATCTGAGCGGCATAGTCACGCGTGATACTGGCCAATTCATCCATCAGGTCATCCAGAGATTCGAGTAGCCTTGCGCCTTGCTTGATCAGCGAATGACAGCCCCGAGCCATCGGATTATGGATTGAGCCGGGAATGGCATACACCTCACGACCCTGTTCCATGGCGGCTCTTGCGGTGATCAGGCTACCGCTTTTCATGCCCGCCTCAACCACCAGGGTTGCCAGTGACAGGCCGCTGATAATGCGATTGCGGCGCGGAAAATACTCACGCCTCGGTTCGACTCCCAGCGGATACTCGGACACCATCGCGCCCTGGGTCACCAGAGACTCCGCCAGAGCACGGTGTTCGGCAGGATAGACCCGATCCAGGCCGGTTGCTGCAACGGCAACACTCTTGCCGCCAGCGTCCAGACAGGCCTGATGCGCCAGACCGTCAATGCCTCGTGCCAGACCACTGGTAATCACCAATCCGGTTCGAGCGATCGCAGCGCTGAACTGTCGAGCATTGCGCTGCCCTCCGGGGCTGGGCTCACGACTGCCGATTATGGCAACCTGCGGATGCCATAATGCCGCTGGATCTCCCTTGACGAACAGCCAACCGGGTGGATCTGGGATCTGGCTCAGTCGTGGCGGGTAATCCTCCGATGAGAGAGTCAGCAAGTGATTGTCCGCTGTCTGCAACCACTCCAGATGGGCATCGATCCTGTGCTGATCGGGCTGCTTCAGTGCTCGAAGGGTTCGATCAGACAGACCCAGCGCACGTTGTTGTTGCGGATGGGCCTCACACAAGACCTGAGGGTCGAGACTGAATTCGGTGAGTCGTCGAAACGTTGATGCCCCAAGACCTGGGGCATGGATCAGAGTGAGCCAATCCGTGAGCTCTCTGTGGTCATCCATGATATCTGTGATGATGGTCGGCTATCCCGCCATCTCCTGATCAGCTGGTGCTGCACACAGGCTAAAATAGCCGTCCCTGCAAGTCAAATGCCGCTGACAGGCAGCGGCATTTGAGGAATCATTGATAAGCCATTCGGTGGTCAGGGAAGCTTCAGCAAATCGGCCACCTTGACAGCCTGTTCGGCACGCATGACCAGTGCATAGCTGATGTGCTCATGCGTCTTGAAGATCATCACATGTGCCGTGTACTCATCCGGCAGCTTGACCGTAGCCATGTCACGGCGACTCGGAGAAAAGTAGGTCTTGACGTCGTCTCTGGGATACTTGACCAGGTCACGGATTGTGATGCCCGGGCGGTGAGTCGCAAAGACATCGCCGTTGACTACCCCATCAAGCGATCCCTTGTTAATCGCCACGACCTGAGTGGGCCCAGCTCCAAACAATGTTTTGCTCATGGCGATCACCTGTGCATTGTATGGAATGGACTCAGGTGAATGCGGCATGTATTCGGTATCGAAGTTGGCATCGAACTGCGGCAAAATCAGGTCGCCTGCCTTGATCTCGAAATCACTCTGGGTAATCAGCAGGGTGGCCGGATCGCCAGTTATCAGCACTTCGGCGGTTCCAGCCTGCAGGACTTCGAAACCTAGTGAGACGATGCTTTCAAAGTACAACCGATCAATGTAATTCTCCCAGAACTGCACGCCATAGTCCTGAATGGACTTGCCACCCGGGTAGGTCCAGGCACGGCGGCCAGGATCGTATTCTGTCGCTGTTTCCCAAGGAAAATGCGCTGGTAGCTCCTGGAATTCGATGGTCGGTCTGACCACGGCAAAGTTGGCACCCCGCTCAATGCCGTCGGGCATATCGCGAACGTAAATCTTGAAACCCTCAGTGGCCGCGATTGTGTCTTCCTGTAGCGCGACGACGTACGGGAGGTCATCAATTTCTTCTGCACTCAAGATTGTTCGCTTGTCCAGAAACTGGCGAATATCGCTGAGGTTGATCGGCTCAATGGCTTCGGCGAGGGACGTCGCGCGCACTTGTGGCGAGAGCCTGACGGTTCGATTGTCACGATCCAGTCGCAAACGAGGTTGCCCGTCCTCGTAGACCAGGCTGATGACATCGCCCGGATAGATCAGGTGAGGATTGTCGATCTGCGGATTGACCTGCCAGATTTCCGGCCACAACCAGGGGCTGCGCAAAAAGCGCTCAGAGATGTCCCACAGTGTGTCACCGCGCACCACCGAATAGCGATCCGGGTGGTCTGGTTGCAGTTCAACATCTTGTGCGGCAGCGCTACCCAGCAGTGCCACGCCGGTCAATATTGAAAGTATCAGTTTAAGCATGATCGCCAATCTATTGATTATTCTCGGCTTTAGTGTAGCCCAATTTATTCGACTAGCAAAATTATTGTGTGCTTTTCCATCAACAATGCTGGTCTTCAAGGGGTACTGGCCGGTCATTTGATTGAAAAAATGGTTCGGAATGCCCACTTTCATGGCCTGTGAAGGCGAGAGCCCGAACCGAAACCCGACCGCTTCAAGCGGTCAGTGTCCGCATCAGAAAAATGACTGAATCGTCCATGGTGCAGTCATCGTCAAGGCAGACACGCCCTGTTAAGATACACCAACCCCGAATCAAAGTTGCGAACCAGGTCACCGTATCATGGCACTATTGGAAATTCTTGAATACCCCGATCCTAGGCTACGCACCGTGGCCCGCCCGGTCAGCGAGGTCACTGATGCACACCGAACACTGATCGCTGACATGCTGGAGAGCATGTATGAGGCTCCCGGAATTGGCCTGGCGGCCTCTCAGGTGGACGTGCATGAGCGGATCATCGTCATGGACCTGTCTGATGACTGCAGCGCGCCACTGGTATTCATCAACCCAGACATTTCTGTTGCCGAAGGCAAGCAAACCAGTGAAGAAGGCTGTCTGTCTGTACCGGGCGTTTACGCCAAGGTTGATCGCTACAAACTGGTCACCATCAAGGCCCTTGATGTACGCGGCAAGGCGTTTGAACTGGAAGCAGATGAACTGTTATCGGTATGCATTCAGCACGAAATGGATCACCTGGACGGCAAACTGTTTGTCGATTACCTCTCGCCCTTGAAGCGCAAGAGGGTCGACAAAAAGATGGAAAAGCGTCACAAGCAGGACGATTCCTGACCCCATGTCAGACACCGCCCTGAAGATCATCGTCGCTGGCAGCTCGGAGTTCACCACACCAGCACTGGCTGCGTTGCTGGAAAGCCCATATTCGGTGATTGCTGCATACACTCAGCCCGATCGTCCGTCTGGACGCGGACGCAAATTGGCCCGCAACGTTGTCAAGCAGATGGCACTCGATCATGACGTTCCGGTCTACCAGCCCATCAATTTCAAGAGCAGCGAAATTCGTGCAGCGCTCAAACAGCTCGGGGCTGACCTGATGGTGGTTGCCGCCTATGGCCTGATCCTGCCGCAGTCTGTTCTGGATACCCCTGAGATGGGCTGCTGGAACCTGCACGGATCCTTGCTGCCGAGCTGGCGGGGCGCCGCACCGGTCCAACGCGCCATTATTGCCGGAGACAGCGTCACCGGCGTGACCTTGATGCAGATGAACGCCGGCCTCGACACCGGAGACATGCTGGCCGCCGTCCAGACGCTCATCGAGACCCATGATACTGGCGGCAGCTTGCACGATCGACTTGCACAACTAGGGGCAACATTACTGATGGACAGCTTGAATGAACGTCATGCATTGAACGCAGAACCGCAGCCAGAGGCCGGAGTCAGTTATGCACACAAGTTGAGCAAGGCCGAAGCCCTGATCGACTGGCAGGAGCCGGCAGAATTGCTAGCCCGCAAAGTGCGAGCCTTCAACCCCTGGCCGGTATCACACGCCGATCTGCGCGGCGATCACATCCGCTTGTGGGATGCGCATGCGCTGCCCGAGGTCGGCCCCGGATCGCCGGGTAACTGTCACAGCGACGAGGACAGCCTGAAGGTGACAACAGCAGATGGCACTCTGTGCATCACCTCACTGCAGCGCGCCGGCGGCAAACGATTGTCGGCCAGAGACTTTCTGAACGGCAACCCGTCTTTCCGATGAGTCGCGGCCCAACAGTTCGCCAGAACATCACACGATCACTGCTCCGAGTGCTGCAACAGGGTCGAACGATCGACACGGCCATTGCCGAGCACGAATCCTCGGTCGCCGAGTGTGATCGCGCCTACTATCGTGCGACTCTGTATGGCGTCATTCGACACTACTCGGAACTTGATTTTCTGCTCTCGGGTCTCCTGGACAAGCCCATCAAGGTCAAGGATGCCGACCTGTCGATGCTGTTGCTATCGGGTCTGTTCCAGATTCATTGGCTGTCGACGGCCTCACATGCGGTTGTCAACGAGTCGGTCAAAGTGGCTATTCGACTGAACAAGAGCTGGGCGCGCGGCTTGATCAATGCCGTCCTGCGCAATGCGCTGCGGACCGATCTGGACGCCCGTTTGAACAGCGCGGATGCGATCACCCGCAGCAATCATCCCGAGTGGCTCTATCAGCGTATTGCGGCCGCCTGGCCCAATCGCCTGGAAGCCATCATGACGGCAAATCAGCAACAGGCACCCATGTGGCTCAGAAACAATCGATCAAAACAGGATCGTTCCGAGTATCTGCAACAACTCGAAGCGGCCAAGATGAAGGCTCAACCCCCGCAGTGGCCCGTTGATGCCATCTGTCTGGATCGGCCTCAATCAGTAGAAACCCTGCCCGGATTTGATCAAGGTCACTGCTCGGTTCAGGATGTGGCTGCGCAGTGTGCCGCGGGCTATCTGGCTCCAGAGCCAGGCATGAAGGTTCTGGATCTGTGTGCCGCACCGGGCGGCAAGAGCGCTCACCTGCTTGAGTCGTATAAGGGCATCTCGCTGACCTGCGTTGATAACGATCCGGGTCGCCTGAAGCGCGTTGAACAGACTCTGGCCCGGATTGGCTCGAATGCTCAGGTTGTCTGTGGCGATGCCACTCAGGCAGGCTGCCTGCTGAAAGGACAGCAATTCGACCGAATTCTGCTCGATGCCCCCTGTTCAGCCACCGGCGTGGTCCGCCGCCATCCGGATATCAAATGGTTGCGTGAACCCGATGACATCAGCACGCTCACAACACTTCAGTCCGCGATGCTATCGGAAGCCTGGTCGCTGCTAGCTCCAAAAGGCCGCCTGCTGTATGCCACCTGCTCCATTCTGCCCGAAGAGAACAACACTCAGATCGAACAATTCATCGCCAACCACCCTGACACACACAGTGTGGCCATCGACAGTACCCAGCGCCTGCCGTCCGCGTTACCATTGAGCCACGGCTTGCAGATATTCCCCGGACTGGATGATGCGGATGGCTTCTACTATGCGCTGTTGGAAAAGCACGGCTGATTTATCGGTGTCACCAGGACATAAGGTTCTGTGGCTTCTCGTTGCGCTGTCCCTGTGCAGTTGCCAGACTGATTCGGATGAACAGGCATCGGTGTCGCTGCTGACTCTCAGCGCTACCCAAACCGACCGCATTGAACTGCTGCTTGATGCCCAACTTGCGCATCAGCTGAGTCCAGCCATCATCGAGGCGCTTCAGAACGGCGTGCGAATGAAATTTCGATGGTCTGTGCGGCTGGATCAGGGCAAACGGTCCATCTGGAAAACCGCCCTGATGGAACGCAGCGGATATTTCGAGGTGGCGTATCGCAGCCTCAGTCAGCGCTTTACGATTTCTGCCATCCCCTCAGGGAACATCGACAGTGTCGACAGCATTCCGCTACTGACCGACACTCTTGATCATTTTCAAACACCTCTGACGCTTCCTGATAATCTGAGCAAAGACGCATCGGATCTGTACATCAGCGCACGATTCTATCTGGACATCAATTCCTTGCCGCCTCCCCTGAAGCTGCCCAGCTATCTGTCACCCGCCTGGCATATGGATTCTGGCTGGCAGTCCACTCGGGTTGCTGACTGAGATGACTCGATCACGCACCATCAAGCGATTTTTCCAGAAAACGCTGCCCATAGCCTCGATCCTGGTGCTGATCCTGTCAGCCTTGTATCTGGCCAGTGGCGTGGTGACCGGATTGACCGGGTTCGGCAAGTACTACGTCTGGGTATTCGTGATGACGGGTATCGCTCTGCTGGTGCTGCTGGTGGCACTGGTCAATCGCTTTGTGCGACTCATTCAACGCCTCAGACGCAGCGAACCAGGCGCGCGCTTGACGTTTCGCTGGGTCATTCTGTTCATTATCCTTGCGGTCCCGCCAGCTGGCATTGTCTACGGCTTCTCGATCGCCTTCGTTGGTCACAGCATCGACAGCTGGTTTGATGTTGATGTCGAGGCAGCACTGACCGAATCACAACAGATTGCTCAACGATTTCTGGAGTTTCAGGAAATAGACAAACAGACCCAGACGCGACGGCTGGCCGAGCGGCTGGTGGACATTGACGATTCCGAGCTGACCCCCAAACTTCGCAACATGCTGGAGGAAACCAACGCCACCGAGCTGTCAGTCATCCGCTCCACTGGCGCTCTGATTCGAACCATCAATCAGGACTTTGCCCAATTCGAGGCGGATCTTCCATCTGACTATGTGCTGCTGACGGTTCGTAACACCGGCAGCTATATTCGCGCTGAAGAGCTGGGTGAGGAACAGATACAGATTCGCGTTCTGGAAACCATCCCCGACAGCAGTTTTGATCAGAGCCGGATCCTGCAGGGTATTTTTCCGGTAATCCAGGGGTTTGACGTTCAGGCTGGTCGTGTCAACAAGGAGTACGATCACTACACTCGCCTGCTGTTTCTTCGCTCACAGCTCAAGCGCAGCTTCATCATCATCCTCACGCTGGTGCTGGTATTGAGCGTCCTGCTGGCCCTGCTGCTGGCCATCGATACGGCTCGCCGCCTGATCCAGCCAATTGGCAATCTGGCCGAGGCCACTCGCGAAATTGCCGCAGGCGACTATCATCAGACTTTGCCAGCTGCCGGCAATGACGAGCTTGGTTTTCTGGTCACTTCCTTCAACAGCATGTCCGCTGAATTGGCCCGAAGCAGTGCCGAAGTCAACCGCAGCCGAATCGAAGCCGAAGCGCGACGGGACTACCTTGAAACGGTCTTGGCCAACCTCTCCTCTGCGGTGATTTCACTGGATCAGGCGGGTTTGCTGCGAACCTCCAACCCTGTCGCCAGTGAGTTGCTGGGCGTCGATCTGTCGACCTACTACGGGCAATCACTGAAGGCATTAGCCACTGATCATCCCGATCTCCTGGCTCTGACCCACCTGATCGACACGCAGGAGCAGCGCCAGCACAGCGATTGGCGCGATGATCTGGTGCTGCGGATACACGACGCCGAACGAATTCTGGTCTGCACCGGCGTACATCTGCGCGACAGTACCGAACTGGACATTGATCTGGTGCTGGTGATCGACGACGCTACCGAGCTGGTGCAGGCGCAGAAAGAGGCCGCCTGGGGAGAAGTAGCTCGACGTCTGGCGCATGAGGTTCGCAATCCATTGACGCCGATCCAGCTCGCCGCCGAACGGCTGCACATGAAGTATCGATCCCTGCTGCCCGAATCAGACGTGGGCGTGCTCGATCGCAGCGTTCGGACCATCATCAACCAGGTCGAATCACTGAAAAGCATGGTCAACGCCTTTTCCGAGTATGCGCGCACGCCCACACTTCAATTGACCCCATTGAGCCTGTCCGTATTGACCGCAGAAGTCTGTGAAATGTATCGCTCCGGACAGCAGATCAACGAACTGACAATGGACTGGGTCGCCGATGAGCCCCAGGTGCTCGCCGATCGAAGCCGCATCGTCCAACTGTTGAACAACCTGATCAAGAATGCCATCGAGGCATCAGAACCGGAACGTCCGTCGCTGACCCTGTCTTCCAGACTGGACCTGGACCGCGATCCGGCCATGCTGGTCATGACCATCGAAGATAACGGCCCAGGCCTGAATCGAGACGTACGTGACCGACTGTTCGAACCCTATGTATCAACCAAGACCAAAGGCACCGGCATTGGCCTGGCCATCGTCAAGAAGATCATCGAAGAGCATGGCGGACAGATCTCGTTCGCTGACGCCAACAGCGGCGGCGCCGCTTTCACCCTCAAGTTCCCACTGGCTGCACAGACGCAAGACCAGAGTGGCTGACAGCCATCACGCTGTTTCTAGGGAGCCTCTGAACAAGTCGTGATCGGCTGTCTTGAGCGTGAAATACGCCCGCTCGGCGTTACATAGAGTCTGCTCAGTAAGTCAGATTGCGGGAATTTGCGATAATACAGCTCGGTCAGCTGACCGCCTTTGCCAATGACAGAACGACACCATCCAGGTGCGAAAATTCGGTATTAACACCGCAGCAATGATCTTGATGCACAGCGTAAAAAAGATCCTCAGCAGGATCAGCAGGTCC